>JAWOBQ010000350.1:0-25296 GCA_046484255.1 Bacteroidales bacterium
CTCCCTGAAAGCAAAGGATTTTACAGACATCTTTTATAGTCTTTAAGGTATTGGGGATTGTATGGAATATATGGAAATACATCTACAATTAAATCCGGACAGTCCGGATAACAGGGAAATTTTGATGGCCTCAATGCAAGAGCTGGGCTATGATTCTTTTTGGGATGAGCCGGATAGCCTTCATGCATATATCCTGAAAAGCGATTATGATAAAGCATGCCTGGAAGATGCGCAGAAACAGCTTAGCCCGCTGTTTGATCTTTCTTTCCAGTCATCCGTGTTAGCCGACAAAAATTGGAACAAGATATGGGAAAGTAAATATGATACTGTTCGCATAAACGATAAGTGCGGTGTTCGTGCTCCCTTCCATAAGCCATTGCCGGATGTAGAGTATGAGATCATCATTGAGCCCCAGATGTCTTTTGGCACGGCCCATCACGAGACTACGGCCATGATATTGGACATGCTGAGCGGCATGAACATACAGGGCCTGGATGTTTTGGACATGGGATCAGGGACCGGGGTTTTGGCTATCCTGGCGAAATTAAAAGGTGCCGCCAGGGTAGTTGCCGTAGATTATGAAGAATGGGCCTACCGCAACACAAAAGAAAATATCCAACGAAACAACACCGAAATAGAAGTATTGCAGGGAGATGTGGATGTCGTTAAGCAGAGGAAATTTGATATGATCCTGGCCAATATCAACCGAAACATATTGATACAACACCTCCCGGCCTATGCAGCTATGATCAAGCCCGGCGGCCAATTATTACTCAGTGGCTTTTATCATAATGACCTGGATAGTATCAACCAGGCGGCCCGTAAAAACGGTTTTTTTCTAAAACACTATGCGTCCAGGCACGACTGGATAAGTGCTTTGTATTTCTCATAACCTAAAACCCTCTTTATATGCACCATAGACTTGCATTGCACATCATTTATATAGTACTGTTTTTCCTTCCTGTTATATCTACAGGGCAGACTATCAGGGAGATATCTAAGGAGCCCGGCGACTTTCCCGAAGAGTTGGAACGAATGGTCAATACGATCAGAGACCGGGATACGCGCAAACAAAGCGAGGAATTTGCCCATTATTTCACCATGCTGTGGGATTCAGACACATTAAAAACAACACAAAAGGAAACAGTAATAGAAACTATAAACACTTTACTATCGAAAAGGTATCGCATAGACCCTGTCATTATGGATTACCTGAATACCATCCGGTTATTGAGCCGCCGTGAAGCGTTTGATCAGGATTTCAAAGAGGTACAGAGCGGTTTAACATATATTATGGATCGTCAATCCCGGTCAAAGGTACGGGAAGTTCTGGAAACCCTTCTCAGCCTCATGGAGTCGGGCTATTTAACGACCTACAATTCCTCCACCTGGGAGACAGCCTCGCAGGTTTACAATTTTACATATGATGCGAAGAGCCGGGAGTTCAAGGTAGAAATACCCAAGACAGATCTGATCGCCCATGCCTATGATGATTCCAGCATGCTGTACAACACGGGCGGTTATTTTGATATTGTACGCGAACGCTGGCACGGAGAGGGCGGTATCGTCACCTGGGAAAATGCCGGTCATGATCCGGACGTTATTTATGCACAATTGAATGAGTATAGCATCAATATGCGTTTTACCAAATATGTGGTTGAAAAGGTCAACTTTTTTCATAAGGAATATTTGAATGAGCCGTTAATAGGCCGTTTAACCAATCAAACAGAAACGGGAGTATCAAGCGGCCGGGTAAATAAGATAAATTATCCGCGCTTTGTTTCTGCAGAGGGGCAAACTACGATCAAAGATATTTTCCCGGATATTGATTACCGCGGAGGTTTTTCCATGCGGGGCGACAAGCTGGCCGCTTCCGGCTCGGGAAGCGGAAAGGCAGCCATTATCGTGAACCGCGGGGGCAAGCCATTTATAAAACTAAAATCCAATGACTTCGCATTAGATTCCAACCGTATTGTTAGCCCGGAAGCCTCAATGGTCATTTTTTTGGAAGAAGACTCTGTGTACCACCCGGCCATTCGTTTTACCTATGAAAACGACCGGAATTTAATATCCATATACCGGGAAGAAGAGGGGCTCTCACAAAGCCCGTTCTATGATTCCTACCATATGGTGGATATTCGTGTAGAGGCTATCTTCTGGAATATGAAGCAGGAAAAGATGCGTTTCCAGAATATGCCTTCTGCCTCAGGGAAAAGCCTGGCTTCTTTTCGCTCCATGGATTTCTTTGATGAACGTGAATTTGACCGCATCAAAGGATACGACAAAAAAAACCCGCTGTACTATATCCGCGATTTTCATAAACGCACCGGAAAAAAAGATTTTACCTTAGAGGAAATGACCAACTTTGTAGGTTATGCGCCCCATATGGTAAAATCCATGCTGCTGAAACTGGCCAATCAGGGGTTTCTGATTTATAACCTGGACAATGATAAGGTTAAAATACGCGAACGTTTGTTTATGTATTTGAATGCCCGCCATGGCAAGACAGATTATGATGTGATCAGTTTTAGATCTTCCACCCGTAAGCAAAGCAATGCAGAGCTCAGCTTGCTGGACAATACGATCAAGTTGTTTGGAGTACGGAGCATTCAGCTCAGCGACTCCCAGAACGTAGCCATCCAACCGGAGAACGACACCTTAATATTAAAGAAGAACCGCGATTTTGATTTTGGCGGTATCGTCAAAGCCGGCCGGTTTGTGATCCATGGCACCAAATTTCAGTTTTCGTATGAGAACTTCCGTATTGAAATGCCGCTGGTAGATTCCCTTGAATTTTGGGTCAAACCCTTCAAAGAAGATGAAGATAAGTATGCAGAGCGAAAATATGTGGAAAGTGTCATCCAGGAGATGAAAGGGAAGCTGCTTATCGACGATCCCGGCAACAAAGCCGGATTGGAATCTTATCCGCGTTATCCTGTTCTTAACAGTGAAGAGAACTCTTTTGTTTATTATGACAGGCATTCCAAATATCCGAAGACCTATAACTCCGACGAATTCTATTACCGCATTGAGCCTTTCACTATCGACAGTTTAAATACGTTCTCAACGGAGAATCTGGAGTTTGACGGTTATCTGGCCTCGGCCGGTATTTTCCCGGTTATAGAACATCCGCTGTCCGTGCAGCGCGATTATTCTCTGGGCTTTATTCACCAGTCTCCCCCGGCAGGTTATACTGCTTATGGTGGAAAGGGGCACTATAACGAGCAGATCATGCTTAGCAACAAAGGCCTGCAGGGCAACGGATCGCTAAAATACATAAGCTCCCTCGCCAAATCAAAGGAGTTTACCTTTTTCCCCGACAGCACCAATGGTATTGCCTATTCCTATAATGTAGAACCTCAAAAAGGGCAGGTAGAATATCCTTCGGTTGAAGGGGAAAACGTATATCTGCATTGGGAACCCCATAACGACCTGATGACGATAGAAAGCCGGGAAGAGGCCTTTAACATGTATGAAGATCAAGCCAACATGGAAGGCACCCTCCATTACACGCCTGAAGAAATGACCGGCTCAGGGCTACAACAAATTGCAGATGCAAAAATTGACTCCCGGCTGTTTGAATATAAAAACCAGGTGATCAATGCCGACACCTGTAACTTCAAGCTGCAGGCCATGGAGTCTGAATTTGGTCTCGGCGCCGGCGATAAAGTAGAACAAGACCTGATCACCAGTAATTACCGCGCTATGATCTCGTTCGAAGACCGCAAAGGGGAGTTTGTCTCTAATAGTGGCGCTTCTCAGGTACGTTTTCCGGTAAATCAATACATGGGCTATATCGACATGTTTACATGGTTTATGGATAAAGAAGAGATCGCTTTTTCCACGGAGGTATCCAAGACACTGGCGGAGGGATATGACAAGCTAAGTAAGGAGCAGTTGGTGGATACTACGCTGAAAGGAGCGCGTTTTGTATCCTTACATCCGAATCAGGATTCTCTTGACTTTATTGCAGACCAGGCGACATACAGCCGTGAAGAACAGAGCATAAAATCTGAAGGCGTGCGCATCATCCATATAGCCGACGCTGCTATTTTCCCTGAAGATCAACAGCTCACGATCCGCCGCAAAGCGGAAATAGAACAATTGAAAAACAGTGAAATCCTGGCTAATACCACTACCCGCTTCCACTGGATCCAGGATGCTATTGTGAGCATCAATGGCCATCGCGATTATAACGGGCGAGGCAATTATGAATATAAAGACAAGAATGATAAAATTCAAACCATATACCTGCATGAGATTTATGTAGATAGTACTTTTATGACTAACGCCAGGGGCGAGATCACACAGGAAGACAAGTTTACGCTAAGTCCGGCCTTTAACTACAAAGGCAATGTTAATCTGCTTTCAACGCGTAAACATTTAGTGTTCGACGGAGGGTTCCAGATCAGGAATTACTGTGATACGGTACAGCACCAATGGGTTGGATTCACCTCTGTGATAAACCCTGA
This sequence comes from Bacteroidales bacterium, assembly GCA_046484255.1. Taxonomy (GTDB): domain Bacteria; phylum Bacteroidota; class Bacteroidia; order Bacteroidales; family PWNQ01; genus PWNQ01. Next base: position 4,473 of record JAWOBQ010000350.1, read on the forward strand.
CAGCGTAATGATCCCTGTGGATTCCAATATGAAGACAATGAGCAAGAACGAAACCTATGCTTCGATCCGTTATGCACAAGGGCAAAAACAGATATACAGCACTTTTTTCGGCTACGATAATACGCCCCGCCAACGCATGGGTAACACCCTCTTTAGCTCTACCGGGCTGTTGATATTTGATGAAATCTCTTCGGAATACCGGATATTACCGGAAGAAAAACTAAAAGAGAAAGACCTTCCGGGCAATGTAACGTCTTACAACACTCGTAATTGCATTCACTTTGGAGAGGGGCGCATTAATTTTTATGAAGAAACCGGGCAGGTTGATCTGAATACCATAGGAAAGATAGAACATGATATTTCTGCAGACAAGACAGAGATCAATGCGATCCTGGCGATTGATTTCTTTTTCGAGGATGAAGCATTGGAATATATGGCAAAAAGCATCAACGACTATAGCGACCTGAAAGGCGTTGAGCTTAACACTCAATCCTTTAATCAGGCTATTATTGAGCTGCTGGGCAAAGAAGAAGGTGATGAGGTCGTTTCGGATATCTCGGTATATAACAAGATCCAGAACATGCCGGATAATTTAAAGCACACTATGCTTCTCACAGGAGTTTCCCTGGAATGGAACAGCCGCATAGAAAGTTTTATTTCGGAAGGGCCGGTAGGCATAGCCTATCTTGGGGATAATCAGGTAACAAAATATGTGGATGCTTATATCGTTTTCAGCAAAGGGCGCCGCAGTGGCTTTAACAACGGGGAGTTCACTATTTTACTGGAAATATCTTCTGCGGAATGGTATTTCTTTAATTATAAGCCACGGGGCTCTATGACAGTAGTTGGAGGTTCCGACGACTTTAAAGATATCATTAATGAACTCAGCAGTGACGACCGGACAATGGATACGCCTTCATCAGAGACCTCCTTCCGGTATCACCTGGGCGGAAGCGCACAGCGCGAACAGTTTTTAAAGAATTTCAAAAGGTTGACAGAAGAAAGATAATACGATAATGGAATGGATTAGCATATTAACAGGATACCTGTTGGGTTCAATACCCTCAGCTGTATGGATCGGAAAGAAAATCCATAACACGGATGTACGCGAGTTTGGATCAAAAAATGCGGGCGCTACGAATACATTCCGGATTCTTGGATGGAAGACAGGGGTGCTTGTCTTATTGGTAGATATGGCAAAGGGCTATGGAGCAATACTGTTAAGCATGAAATTATTTGATCTCCCTGCCCATGACCTCTCCATAATCCTTTGCGCTTTAGCGGCGGTTCTGGGGCATGTTTTCCCTGTATTTGCAGGTTTTAGAGGCGGAAAAGGAATTGCTACCGCCGCCGGAGTGAGTATAGCATTAATACCCATCTCATTTCTGTTCCTTATAGGCCTTTTCCTGCTGGTGTTCGCGATCTCTAAATATATCTCCTTAAGCTCACTGGCCGCTGCGATAAGCCTGCCGTTCATTTCATATTACGTGGAAGGTAATCACGAGATCCAACTGGTGATTTTTACCATAATTATTGCTGTTATTGTACCTGTTACGCATCATAGAAATATTGTAAAACTTTTAAACGGAACGGAAAGGAAAATACGGTATTAAAGGGCAGGGCTGTTTGTTTTCCGGAAGAGATGACGCCGGATAAGCCGGGAGCCTGAATACCCCTACAACGGATAAAAGTATCCTGAACGGAAAAAATGCCCTATAGTGAGGAAAATTCACTATTTTTGAAAGCTGATGCCATATGCTTATGGAGCTACAAATGATCACCGCTTTTATACAGATCCGCATACTGGATGTCATTGACATCCTGTTGGTTGCATATTTATTATATGCCCTTTACAACTTAATAAAAGGCACCGCCGCTATTAATATTTTTGTGGGTATTGTTGCCTTTTACCTGATCTGGCAGACGGTCAAAGCCGCCCAAATGGAGTTGCTCAGTGAGATACTGGGAAAATTTATCAGTGTAGGGGTTTTGGCTGTCTTCATAGTTTTTCAGCAGGAGATCAGGAAGTTTTTGCTATTATTTGGCACGCCCAACTTTCTCAACCGCAAGAGGCAGAGTTTTGCATTTTGGCGTGGCAGCGGAGAATATCGCGATCCGCTGGATGTGGATGTTATTACCAGCAGTTGTCAGCACATGGCCCGTCAACACATCGGGGCACTTATCGTGATCACACATAAACATGAACCCGAGGACATCAAGCAAACAGGCATTATTTTGAACGCAGAAGTCTCTTCCCAGCTTATCCAAAGTATCTTTTATAATAAAAACCCTTTGCATGACGGGGCTATTATCATACATAACAACCGTATACAGGCAGCACGTTGTATTCTTCCGCTATCAAAGCGAACCGATTTCCCTCCTGTGTACGGGCTCAGGCACCGGGCAGCCCTGGGCATCACCGAACAAACGGATGCCAGTGCTATCGTTGTATCGGAAGAAACCGGCCAGATTGCCTATGCCAACCGGGGGAAGCTAATCCCTAATGTACAGGCAGAAGTGCTTAAATCCATCCTGGAAAAAGAATTTAAACAAAATTAACACCCCCCTCCCCACCCCTAAAAAAGCCACGAATGCACGAATGAAAAGTAGCCACGAATCCACGAATGAAATAATAAAATGACACGAATGGAATATGCCACGAATGCACGAATACACTTATGAAAAGGGGTGCTTTGGGGCTTTACTTACGAAACGTGCAGGGAATCTTTCTCGTTTTTTTCCTCAAACTCCCTTATCAATTCATCAAGACTTTTCCCTAAATTCCGGATCGATATCTCTGCATCCCGGGCAAATTCACTCGCAGGGTACTCGTCTACAATGCGCTGATATGCTTTTTCGGCTTTATCGAAATCATTCAGATAGTCGCCATAGATATTCCCTTTCAACAACAACACGGCGGGCAAAAGATCTGAATCCGGATATTTGGCTTCAATTTTCTCTAAATATTTGAGTCCCCCCTCAAAATCTTCAACGGCCATCTTTAAGCGTGCGGCTCTGAACAGGTATTGCTGAGCTAAAGAATCTTCCGGATAGCGCTTTGCATAGGCATCATATTTTTTAACCAACAGATTAACCGTGTCTTTATCCATTGCAGCCGTGGATTGATACAAACTCTCTTCAAGATCTTCAATAGCCTCTTGATTTTCTTCCGGGCTTTTTTCTTTATTTTGTTTACAGGCCTGTAGAGCAATTCCAGAGGCAAGCAGCAAAATAATTAAATGGGTGTTTTTCATAACGATTTATTTTTTTTCTTTATATTCGGGTAAAGCATACGGTATCCTGCTTCCACTTTACCATATGCAATATCTTTAAGTTTTCTTTTGATCAGGGTTTTTTTCAGCATCCCAAGCTGATCGGTAAACAAGATGCCTTGCAAGTGATCATATTCATGTTGGATGATCCTTCCGATCAATCCCTCATATTTTTCATCATGCCGTGTCCAGTTTTGGTCGTAATACTGTATATGAACCTCCCCGGGCCGGAACACTTCCTCCTTAATTCCGGGAATGCTGAGGCAGCCTTCTTCCATTCCAAACTCATCTCCCTGCCGGCTGATAATTTGCGGATTGATAAATACTTTTTTAAAGTCTTTAGCTTCGGGGATTTCTTTTTCATAAGCGGTAGCATCAATAATAAACAGGCGAATGGAGCGGTTCACCTGTGGAGCTGCCAACCCAACGCCATTCGAGGAGTACATTGTTTCAAACATATTATCGATCAATTCATCAAGCCCTTCATGGTCTTTGGCAATCTCCTGAGCCACTTTCCGCAGGGCAGGATGTCCATATGCAGTTATTGGCATTATCATAATGTGCAAAATTAAAATTTTCTGTCTGGTTTTTCCATATAAGACTGAAGGATGATGGTTGCACTAATAGCATCTATTTTAGCTTTATCCCTGCGGGCCTTTTGTTTGGTTCCCGCCTGTATCATGGCATCCATAGCCATTTTTGAGGTAAAGCGTTCGTCCATCCGTTCTACGGGCAAGTGGGGAAATGTTTTTTTAAGCTTTTTCACAAAGGGTTCAATAAACCTGGCTGCTCCGGAATCGCTGCTGTCCATCTGTTTTGCCTGTCCGACCACAAAGCCTTCGACATCTTCCTGCTGCACATACTGCTTCAGAAAGTCAAAGATTTCGTTTACATGTAGAGTCGCCAGGGAAGATGCAATGATCTTTTCCGGGTCTGTAACGGCTATACCCACACGCTTTTGGCCATAATCAATAGCAAGGATCCTTCCCATTCTTTTTTTTTTACAAAAATAGACAATTTATTGAGGCACTTATTATTTTTCTATTACCTGAAATTCCGTACGCCGGTTTTTGGCTCTGCCTTGTTCCGTGCTGTTATCTGCAATGGGTTTTGATTGCCCAAACCCCTTATATGAGAGCCTGTTTTTGTTGATCCCGTTATTTACAAGATAGTTATATACCTCACGGGCGCGATTTTCCGAAAGCTTCTGGTTATAATCTTTCCCTCCCTGATTATCGGTGTGCCCGCGGATTTGGATCTTCATTTCAGGATTCTCATCCAGCAAGGTAAGCAGCCTGTCCAGTTCCACTTTAGACTCCGGAAGCAGCTCATACTCATCCAATTCAAAGAAAATATTATTAAGCACCACGGTTTCCCCCGTATGAATAGGTTGCAGGGGAATATCTTTGCGGTAAGGGTCTGCTTCTCCATATACTCCTTTCAGCTCGAAGTTCTCTGAATACATCAGGTAGCCTTTGCGTTTAACACTGAGGGCATAATTTCTGTTTGTGGGAATGGATAAGAGAAATTCACCGGAATTTTCATCTGACCGGGCTGTAGCGATCACCTCCCGGCTTTTCAGATCGGTAAGTTCAAAGCGTGCTTGCAGTTTTTCTTTGGTATCCCTGTCGAAAACAATTCCTTTCATATAAGTCACCGGGGTTGGTTTATAATCTTCGGGCAACTCAAAGGAAAAGATATCAAAACGACCTTCACCTCCCAGGCGATCAGTAGAGAAAAAGGCGATTTCTCCTTCGGCATTTACCTGCAGTCCTAATTCATCACGGTAAGTATTGACAGGGTATTCCAAATTCACCGGTTCATTCCATTGATCTTTATCGTTTTTGCGGCTCATATAAAAGTCAAGCCCTCCCATTCCGGTATGGCCGGCAGAGCTAAAATACAAAGTATTGTTATCGGGGTGAATAAAAGGATAATACTCATCCCGCCTGGTGTTGATCGTTTTGCCCAGATTCTGGGGATATGCCCATGATCCGTCATCCTTCAATTTGGTTTTCCAGATATCCGCCCCGCCCAGGCCCCCGTTTCGTGTAGAGATAAAATAAACGGTTTTATTATCTCCGGCAATAGTGGGGTGAGAGTCCCATTTCCGGCTGTTCACACGCTCTCCCATGTTTTCCGGTTTGGTCCAGCTGTTTCCTTTTCGATACGAAATATACAAATCGCAGCTACCTAAGCCATCCGGGCGATGACAAGCAGCAAACAACAAAAAAGAGCGATCCGGAGAAATATACATAGCCCCTTCGTTTCCTCCGGTATTGAAAAAATCACTCATCTTTTGGCGGGGCTGCCATTGGCCGGTTTCGGGGTCTTTATTGGCAGAATAAAAATCCTCAACCTCCCGGCTCCCCTCCTGTCCGTCCACAGGCTGTTTAACCGTAAAAATGATAAAACGCTCATCCACCGTAGTGGAATTGATAAACTCATCCCAGGGGGAATTGATATTACTGCCCAGGTTCTTAGGATCAAAAGGTACCGGATTTTCCAGGCTATTGAGGGCAAATTCACAGTTCGCAATATAACGCCGGTTTCTTTCCAGGATGCTTTCATCTCTGCCCCCATTTTCCTGATAAAAAGTAAAGCTATCCAAAGCAGATTCATATTCGCCTTTTTTAAAATATAGCTGACCGATGTGAAAATGTGCAGGCATAAAAAACCGGGGGTTAAGCGCTACTGCTTTTTCATAAGAGATCAACGCCAAAGAGTCATTATTTTCTTCCATATGGATCTGTCCCAGCATCAGCCAGGCTTCCACAAACTCTTCATCGATGGATACGGCCCTTTCCAGTTTTTGAACAGCCCCTTTCATATTATAGTTATCAAACTCTGTCAGGGCATTTTCATAGTGCTTTACAGCCCTGCTTTTCGATGAGGTATACTGTTTTTCCTGCTGCCGGCTTAGTATACATCCACCCAGGAACAGAACAATCAGCAAGAAAAAAAAATATTTATGCATAAGCGTTATATTGCTATATTCCGGAAAAAAGACCGGTTAAATACATATAAAAAGATGCAACCACCCGATTCCAATACATTAACCCTGGGTTCTAACACCCTGTCTTTGTTTTACCCGCAAATGATCCAATCACAAAGGCTTGCCGGGAAAGACCCGTGAAAACATTTCCTTCTGATCACGAGTACACTTGTTTTTTATAAGCTTTAAGGGTATTCATTAACAGGGAGACTATTGTCATAGGCCCTACACCTCCCGGTACCGGGGTTATCCAGGAAGCTTTTTTAGCTACATTTTCAAAATCCACATCTCCTTTCAGCTTATAGCCGGACCGGGTTTTTCCGGAAGGTTCCCGGTGTATTCCCACATCAATAACCACAGCGCCTTCTTTCACCATATCAGAGGTCACAAATTCTTTTTTGCCGATGGCAGCAATAATAATATCTGCTGTTCTCACAATCTCTTTCAGGTTTTCAGTTCTGCTGTGGCAGATCGTGACCGTAGCGTTACCGGGGTCTTTTTTCCGGGACATCAGCAAGCTGACGGGAGTGCCCACGATATTGCTTCGCCCCAACACCACACAATGTTTTCCTTCCGTCTGAATTCTGTACCGCTTAAGCAGTTCCATAATGCCGTTGGGGGTAGCCGGCAGATACGCCGGCATATCGATCATCATACGCCCCAGGTTCAGCGGGTGAAAGCCATCCACATCCTTTTGAGGGGCTATGGCCTGTGTTACTTTCTGCTCGTTAATATGTTCAGGTAAAGGCAACTGTACGATAAAGCCATCCACATTCTCATCTTCATTAAGAAAATCTATGGTTCCCAGCAGTTCATTTTCAGAAACATTCGCCGGCATTCGATAGACAGAAGAAGTAAAGCCAAGCTTTTTGGCGATCTTCTCTTTGGAATTCACATAGGTATTGCTTGCGGGGTCATCCCCTACCAAAACGGCCACCAAATGTGGCGGGCGCATGTCGTTGTCAATAATTGCCGCTACCTCTTTTTTAAGCTCTTCTTTGATCCCTTCCGCTGTAGCTTTCCCGTCGATCAACTTCTTCATAACGGTCATGTTTTTTTAATCTGGTAATAAAATTTATCTACTATTGCCCCGGATCCTATTCATTTTCGCCTATATTTTTGTATTATCTGGGCATTTTAGGCATATTCTTCATCATACGCCTGGTTTTTTTTGCGCCTGCTCCGCTCATATTCTTCATCATTTTTCGGGTTTCGTCAAATTGCTTAAGCAAGCGGTTTACTTCCTGAATGCTACTTCCTGCCCCTTTGGCAATACGTCGCCTTCGGCTACCATCAATAACTTTCGGGTTTTTCCTTTCCTCCGGGGTCATAGAAAAAATAATGGCTTCAATGCCTTTAAAGGCGTCATCGTCCATGTCGACATTTTTTAAAGCCTTTCCCATGCCCGGGATCATTCCGGCCAGGTCCTTAACATTCCCCATTTTTTTAATCTGCTTGATCTGGGAGAGAAAGTCATCAAAATCAAACTGGTTTTTGGCAATTCTCTTTTGCAGGCGTGAGGCTTGCTCTTCATCAAACTGATCCTGAGCTTTTTCAACCAGGGATACGATATCACCCATTCCCAGGATACGATCGGCCATTCGTTTAGGATAGAACACATCCAGGCCATCTACAGACTCTCCGGTTCCCACAAACTTGATGGGCTTATTAACCACTTTCCGGATTGTCAGAGCTGCCCCTCCCCGGGTATCTCCATCCATTTTGGTTAGCACGACTCCGTCATAATCGAGCACCTCGTTAAAAGCCCCGGCCGTATTAACGGCATCCTGCCCGGTCATGGCATCTACCACAAACAAAGTTTCCTGCGGTTTTACCGCCTTATGGATCTTTTGTATCTCCTCCATCATAGCCTGATCGATCGCTAAACGACCTGCCGTGTCAACAATAACTACATCATTCCCATAGGTTTTGGCTTGTTCAATAGCCTTTTTAGCCAAATTTACCGGGTCTTGATTATCATCCTGGGTATACACCGGCACATCGATCTGCTCTCCCAATACGTTCAACTGGTCGATGGCAGCAGGACGATACACGTCGCAGGCAGCCATAAGCGGCTTTTTGTTGCGTTTCTTTTTTAAGTGATTGGCCAACTTGGCGGAAAAAGTAGTTTTCCCCGAACCCTGCAATCCCGCAACCAAAATTACCGCCGGATTGCCCTCCAGAGTTATATCTACATTTTCCTCTCCCATCAGGCGCGTTAACTCATCATGCATGATCTTTATCATGAGCTGGCCCGGAGATACCGCCTTTAAAACCCCTTCCCCTAAAGCCTTCTCCTTGACATCATTCGTAAACTCCTTGGCGATCTTATAACTTACATCCGCATCCAATAACGCCTTGCGGATCTCTTTAACCGTTTCAGCCACATTAATCTCTGTAATATGACCCTGGCCTTTCATGACCTTAAATGCACTCTCTATCTTGTCCGTTAAACTATCAAACATATATGTGGATATTTCAATTAAAAACCACTGCAAAGTTAACCAATTTCCATAAAATTGAAATTGCGTTTTGAATTATAAAATATGAGTCCGGTCTAAAAACACAAAATTTATCACAGCCGCTGAAAATCAGCTTTACCCCATCCCTAAAGGGAGGCTGATTTTCAGCGGATTCACCCTTTAGGGTCCGGGGTAAAAAGCCGCTGAAAATCAAATGTGACCTTTTTAGACCGGACTCAAATATAAATTATGAATTACAGGCGGGCAAAAAGTTGGATTAAAAAAAAAGGATTAATTTTGCAGAAAGATAAAAAATATAAACAAAAGACATAAACATAAAGATATGCAAAAACTTCTGTTATTAGGAGATGAGGCAATAGCACAGGGGGGTATAGATGCCGGTATTTCGGGCATATTTGCTTATCCTGGCACGCCTTCCACGGAGATCACAGAATACGTTCAGGGGTCCTCTGAGGCTGCTTCGAAAGGGATTCGTTCCAGGTGGGCGGCAAATGAAAAGACTGCTATGGAGGCAGCCCTGGGGATGTCGTATGCCGGCAAGCGGGCATTAGTGGCCATGAAGCATGTAGGATTAAATGTAGCAGCCGATGCTTTTATAAACTCGGGGATCACGGGTGTCAATGGCGGGCTGGTGGTTGTTGCTGCAGACGACCCTTCCATGCATTCCTCTCAGAATGAGCAAGACTCCAGGTTTTTCGGCAAGTTTGCCATGGTTCCAATGTTGGAACCCGGCAATCAGCAGGAAGCATATGAGATGACGCATTATGGTTTTGAGTTGTCGGAGAAATATCAGATCCCGGTACTGCTGCGGATAACCACACGCCTGGCCCATTCCAGAGCTGGTGTAGCAAGAAAACAAGCGCAGCCACAGAATGAGCTGAAACTTCCTTCCGACCCCAGGCAGTTTGTATTGCTTCCCGGCATTGCCCGCAAAAGATATAAAATGCTGCTGGCGAACCAGGAAAAGTTTGAAAAAGAATCCGTGAACTCACCCTTTAATGACTATATCGAGGGAAAGGATAAAAGCCTGGGGATAATTGCTGCCGGCTTATCATACAATTATCTTGTCGAAAATTATAAAGACGGCAAACTGCCGTATCCGGTATTAAAGTTATCGCAGTATCCCCTGCCTGATGAAAAGGTAAAAAAGCTTGCCGATGAGACGGATACCTTATTGATTCTGGAAGAAGGAGCGCCCGTGATCGAAGAGCTGATGCGTGGATTCATGGATGCCCCATTGACGATCCGGGGGCGGATGGATGGCACTCTGCCACGTGATGGAGAACTCAACCCGAATCTGGTTGCACGGGCTTTAGGGTTGGAAGAGCAGGGAGAAGACAAGGTGCCGGATTTAATAAGCGATCGCCCGCCCAAGCTTTGTGCCGGATGCCCTCATATCGATTCGTATAAAGCGCTGAACGAAGTGCTCAAAGATTATGGCGACGGCTTTGTGTTTTCAGATATCGGATGCTATACATTGGGAGCCCTGCCTCCATACAACAGCATCAACTCCTGTGTAGACATGGGAGCCTCAGTAACCATGGCAAAAGGAGCTGCAGATGCAGGGCTGCATCCCTCCGTGACAGTGATCGGAGACTCCACCTTCACGCATTCCGGGATAACCGGCCTGTTGGATGCCGTAAACGATAAGGTCAAAGTGACGATCTTTATTTTAGATAATGATACTACCGCCATGACAGGGGGGCAAGACTCTTCAGCCACAGGGCGCCTGGAAAGTATCTGTGAAGGAGTAGGCGTAAGCCCGGAGCATATCCGCGTTATCAGACCACTGAAAAAACATCATGAAGAAAATGTTCAGATCATCCGTGAAGAGATCGAGTACGACGGCGTCTCTGTAATTATTCCCCGGCGTGAATGTATTGTGGCTGTTAATAAACGTAACCGTGCAAAATTCAATAACAAAAACAAATAAGCCGCAATGATCACCGGATTGCAGAGCTACCGTGAATCACGGTAGCTCTGGCTGCTTCCCGAAGCGGAAGCATCAACGATAACAGCACGTTGGTAAAGGCCAAAAACATTTTTTATCACATTTAAAAATCAGACATATGAAGAAAGATATAATATTAGCCGGCGTAGGAGGACAGGGGATATTATCCATTGCAGCAACGATTGGGATGGCCGCCATCTCCCGGAACCTGTACTTAAAACAGGCTGAAGTCCATGGAATGAGCCAACGAGGCGGAGACGTACAGTCTAACCTGCGCCTTTCCGATAAACCCATTGCCTCCGACCTGATCCCTCTGGGAAAAGCTGATCTGATCATTTCTGTTGAGCCTATGGAGTCTTTACGATACCTAAACTCCCTGAACAAAGACGGCTGGTTGATCACCAACACCACGCCTTATAAAAATATCCCGGATTACCCGGACGAAGAGGCCCTGATGGCCGAGATCAAAAAACAGAAACATCATATCGCTATCGACGCCGACCGTATCGCCAAAGATATAGGAACGAAAAAAGCTGCCAATATTGTGGTGCTGGGAGCTGCAAGCCCGTTCCTGGACCTGCGGTTTGAAGACCTGGAAAATGCTATCAAAACCATATTCAGGAAAAAAGGACAGGAAGTGATTGACAGGAATATCGAAGCATTAAGAGCAGGACGCGAGTTTGCAGAACAATATGAGAGGCCGGTCTGAAAAAAGCAATTTGATCTTCAGCGGCTTTTTGCCCGAACCCTATACGTCACAGGAAGATCAGCCAGGCTTTAGGGATAGAGCAAAACTGATTTTCAGCGGCTGTAATACATTTTGTGTCTTTAATCCAAATTCATCTATAGAACAAGCGACACAGCTATCACAAAACTCTTTTGGCACATCCCGAAAAAGCCGCTTTTTTTATAATAAAAGCGGCTTTTTTAAGCGGGCTATTGGTGGTTTATTAAAAAACAGATAACTTCGCTGAATAAATACAGAGCTGTTATGAAGCGAAAAACACGAAGAATTTTGATGATCCTGCTTTTACTTATTATTATTGCAGTAGCTGCAATAGTCGCCTGGTATAAGTATTATGAATTCACTAACCGGGATCCCTGCACGGTAATTCCCGATGATGCTGTATTTGTGATGCAAACCGACAATCTGAGCCGCGGCTGGAAAGAAGTGTATGAGACCAGGTTCTGGGAAACCCTATTAATGACTGAGCAGTACGAAAAGATCACCAATACGGCGGCTTCCGTAGATTCTGTTATTCAACAGAACAAAACCGTAAGCCGTATGCTGAAAAACCGGCCGCTAATGATCTCCGCACATATGACGGAGGCTTATCATTATGATATGCTGATTACCGTAGACCTTTTGCGTGAATCCAAGATCGTCTTTTTACAAGACTTTATCCTTGAGGTAATGAAACTCTACGGTTATACGATCCACAAACTGAATTATAATGAACATAAGATCATTGAGATCATCGGAAAGGACAGTGATAATTCTTTCTTTGTGAGCTTCATTGACAATATTATGGTCATCTCGTTCAGTGAGAAACTGATAAAGCACAGCATCAGCAAAACAGGAGAGGATGTTTTATCCGAGAGCGGGGCTTTTCATGAAGCCAGGGAAGCCACCAGCAAGCTTGGGCTAATGCGGTTTTATCTGAACTATGATAAGCTGAATGATCTGATACGCGTTTATCAACAACCCCAAAGATACCGTGCTTTGACTGATGCTATTAGCACGGTAAAATATTCCGGTTTTGACTTTAACGCCGGCAAAAGCCAAATCCGGCTGGACGGCCATACAACATATAAAGACAGTCTGGCGCCATTGATCAATACCCTCCGGGAGATCAAACCGGAAAAGCCACAGGCCTTCAGGATAGCACCCGAAGAAACAGCCATTTATTTATCCTTGGCCTTTAATGATTTCCGGGAGTTTCATGCAATCCTAAAAAACCATATCAAAGCACAAGAACCGTCCCTGTATACGGCCTATGAAAAGCATATGGATCAGATAGACAAATTACTAAAGACGGATGTGGAAAAGCATTTAACTTCATGGATCGGGCAGGAGATCGCATACCTGAAACTGCAACCGGGGCAAAAAACAAGTATCAAAGATGCTGTTATTGCAGTACATGCCGGTGACATTACCCGGGCCAAAGAGTCTATGCAAAAACTGAACCAACAGGTAAAAAAAAACCTGCCTGCACACTTTGAAGCCAAAGATTATCATGGATATTCCGTATATCATCTTAATATAAGCGGAATGTTTCGTTTTTTCTTTAGCGATATGCTATCCAAAATTGACAAGCCTTATTACAGCTTTATCGGAGATTACGTGATATTCAGCAATAATATCGTTCAGATCTATACTATGATAGATGCTTATATCCGTGAACAAACCCTGATATATAACGATACATACATGGATTTTGCTTCGGAGATCAGCTCCGGATCTCCGGTATCCATATACATTCAAACGCCTTATGCATTTAAACTATTACACGCGCATGCCAACCAGAAAACGCGTCAGCAACTGGATAAAAACAAAGAAGTGATCACCTCATTTTCACGCATTGGCCTACAATATATCCCGGGGAGCAGTTCGATCCAAACCCATTTTCTTATCCATCATGATGAGGATGCCCTTTATAAAGCATCGATACAGGAAATGGAGACAAGCGCTACAGAGCTATACAGCATGAAGCTTCAGGGGCAGGATCTTAGCTTTGAGATCCCGGAAAAACATAAAGGGCACAGCAGTTTTGTGAATCTATATTACGATGACTCCGTAACTGTCAGAGCGAAAGGCGAATTACGGCGGGGAAAGCCCGTAAAAAACTGGCGCCTGTACTATCGCGGTGGAAATCTGAAGGCCCTTCTCCCGTATACACGTGGAGATCTGGAAGGTGATGCTTACTTCTATTATGATATAAATACTCAACCCCTGCGCTGTGAAGCCGAATTCCATAATGACCGGCTGCATGGCGAGTATAATGAGTATTACAAGAACGGACAATTGAAAGCTTCCCTGAAGTTCCGTAAAAATAAACCCCACGGCCAGGCCCGGTTCTATTATACCAACGGAACCATAATGATAGAAGGAAAGTACAGAAAAGGCAGTAAAAGAGGGAACTGGAAGCATTATACCCCTGACGGGAAAGTATATGATAAACAATACTGGCGAAAAAAAATGAATTAACCCATGCGAGCTGCACTACATTATCTGCTTATCGTCCCGCTGGCATACCTTATTGCTGTGCTTCCGTTTTGTGTTTTACGCAGGCTCTCTTCTGTACTGTATTTTCTGTTATACCACATCATCGGTTATCGCAAAAAGACAGTGCGTATGAATTTACGCAATGCATTTCCGGAAAAAAGTGTCAAAGAACGAAGGCAGATCGAAAAGCGTTTTTATCTTCATTTTACCGATATCATGCTGGAAACCTTGAAAATGTTAACTATGAGCCTGAAAGAGGCTCAAAAACATATTCGCATACCTCCAAAGAGCGTAGCCCTACTGAAGCATTACAATCAACAAGGGATCAGTACGATTGTAGCATCAGGCCATTACGGGTGCTGGGAATGGGGCAATTATGGATATCATGCCATGATCAATGTAGAATTTCGCGGGATCTACCATCCCCTAAGCGATCCTTATTTTGAAAAGCTGTTATACCATATGCGCACCCGCTATGGATCGGTACCTATAAAGATGAAAGATACCCTGCGCTATATGCTTGAAAACAAAGAGCGGGTTTCCAATACCGCTTTTGTAGCAGACCAGTCTCCCTCAGCCCGGGGGGCGTACTGGACGACGTTCCTGAACCAGCAAACAGGCTTTTTTACCGGAATAGAAAAAATTGCCCGGAAACTAAAGATGCCTGTTTTGTTTGTAAGCATTGATAAAATAAAAAGAAACCATTACCAAATGAATTTTGAAGTTTTGGTGGAGTCCCCTGAAGACACTGAGCCGGGCGAAATAACGGAAGCCTTTGTCGACAAGCTGGAAAAACGGATCCGTGAAAAACCTGAGTACTGGCTATGGTCTCACAGGCGCTGGAAACATCAAAAACCCACAAACTGAAACCATGAAGCGGCCATGCTTTTATACAACATACAGAAAACGACTAAACGGATGAATTAGAAAAAACATAAACAATTAAAAATAAGCAATATATTAAGTTTTAGCCCTATGAAGAGTAAGATCCGTAAGATATTATTAATCCTTATTGCGTTACTTATTTTAATTGATATGTTAAGCATCCGGGTGCTTAACTTTTTTCTTGAAGACCCGGACCCGCTGTTCACAAAGATTTTCAGTGCTATTCACTGGGGGATAAGCTTTATCTTTATGATCATCTTTTTTAGTTGGATGTTGTTCCCCCCGGATTTAAAAAACCCAAAGACCGGACGCCTGCTGAACTTCATCTCGGGCTTTTTTGTGTTGCTGTATTTCCCCAAGCTATTGCTTGTGATCTTCAACGCTGTGGATGAATTACTTTTTCAAACGGCACGTTTTATGACATACGAGGGGGATCCGTTTTTTGTACTGACTTATGGAGGCATTGTAATATCCTTGCTGGCATTTCTGGCCCTGTTATACGGGATAACAATCGGGCGGTATGATCTCCGGTTGCGTAAGCAAAGGCTTATTTTCAGTTCCCTTCCGGCAGCATTCGACGGATTTAAAATCGTACATTTTTCAGACCTTCATACAGGCAGTCTACCTCCCTCCTCTTCTTATCCTTCGCGGCTTGTACGCAAAATCAACGCTTTAGATCCCGATCTGGTGGTATTTACCGGAGATTTGATCAATTACAGCACGGATGAGGCAGCACCCTGGCACAACACCCTAAAGAAGATCAGGGCCCGCCAGGGTAAATATGCCGTTACCGGCAATCATGATTACGGAAACCATACTGGCTGGAATACGGAAGAAGAACGCATGTATGATCAAAAAAAGCTAAGGCAGCTTTATGAAAAATGTGGTTTTACCCTCCTTGAAAACCAATCGGTGGACATAACCCAAACCAACAGCTCAATAGCGCTTACAGGGGTCAATAACCACGGGCTCTCCCCATTCCCACAGCTCGGTAACCTGAGCAAGGCCATGGAAGATGCCCGGGATAAAGGGTTTCATATTTTACTTTCCCACGATCCTTCACACTGGGAAGCCGAGGTAAAAGGCAAAACAAAGATCGGGCTTACACTGTCGGGACATACGCATGGCTTCCAGTTTGGCATACATATGCCGGGATTCAAATGGAGCCCGGTTCAGTATATGTATCCGCAATGGCTTGGCCTGTATACACATCTTAACCAATACCTTTATGTTTCGGCCGGCTGCGGCACTATAGGGTTTCCGGGAAGGACCGGCATCCCTCCGGAAATCACGCAGATCACCCTGCAAACGAAATAAGCCTGCAGGCTTTCCGCTCACACAAGACCCTCCGCTCTCGCATATTTGAAGGGATTTATACCTGCCCGCCGGAGCTGAGTTTAAGACTATCATTAAAAGACAAATAGCTGCTAGAATTTTATAGCTCCAGAATACCGATCACGTTATCACTCATAAAAGGAGCACCGGGATAATTTCCGGTATAGTCAAAGTTCAGCCATATATATCCCTGCTCATCCACATGATAGTAAATATTATCTCCTAATGTTTCTTTATAAAAAAGCACGCGCTTAATAAGGTAAATTATTTCTTCAAATTCGTCTTCATGGCAAACCTTTACTTCCGGATACAGGTGCCGGTCGGTATGAATAACTCTGGGTTCTCCTCCTATGGCTTTAATGCATGCAGCCATTAAGATGGCATAATCATCACAATCGCCGGCCATCAGCTCAACACTTTCACTGGCTTTGGCATAATAGTTTTCATTTTGGGGATCATGGATATAGGTCCAGTCGTTAAGCACTTTAAAGATACTGAAATAACGAACTACCCGGCCATACTTATTGTATAGATCCGGTTCGTTAAAATAAGCCTGAGAAGCTTCCACTGCAAACCTGCGTACTTTTGGATCCTGATAATCGACCGCTTCCTTTATCTCCGGAGCATTTCTCACAGTCATTTTGGCATCCTTCAGGAAAGGCAGTTTTACGGGCGTCCGCTGCACATAGGCTAACATATCATGATAGTCCTGATAAATATGGGAAAATCCGTATTCCCCCCTTAGCTGGTTTATGCCAAGAGCGATCACTGTAGCCAGCAGCAATCCCAACACAATATTCCGGAATACATTAAGCAATAAACGTATCGTAAACAATAGTATCAAAAAGCTAAGGATATGATCGACACGATAGAGTTGTCCGATATCAACCTGAATATCCGGAACATATCGATATACAACAATAAACAGCGGGAGGGTCAACAGCACAGATACCAATAACAGTACACCGACGGCAAACAGGTTGCGGTCTTTATGGTGCCGTTTCTGTTTAGACCCTTTTTGTATCTGCCGGAAAATATCATCAAGATCACTCATGGTAAAAATTTTCGGCCGTGAAGATATAAAAAAAATTATGCATATCGATATGGTAAAAAAAGATTACTTTTGCAGCCTTTAAAATAAAGGCTATGTCAAATAAACTAAAGCCCGGTATTTATTCAGAGATCGGCGATCTTGAAGGTGTTATCCTGCACACTCCCGGCCACGAGGTTGAAAACATGACGCCACAAAACGCCGAGAGGGCATTATACAGTGATATCCTCAATTTGCATGTGGCCAATAAAGAGTTCAACCAATTCCAGGAAGTGCTGGAAAAAAGCACTGCTGTTTTCCAGGTAAAGGACTTGCTCACAGACATTCTGATCAATCCCCGTGTAAAAGAAGACCTGGTAGACAAGATAACGCGCAACGAACAGGTAACCCGTCTAAAAGAGCAGTTACTTTCTCTGGAGAACACCTCGCTTGCTGATCAGCTAATCGAAGGAGTGATCCTGAAAAAAGATAACCTGACGAAATACTTATCGCGGCAGCGTTACGCCTTACGTCCGCTTCATAATTTTTTCTTTACCCGTGATGCTGCCTCCACAATCTACGATACTGTACTGATAAACAGGATGGCCAGCATGGTTCGTGAACGTGAGTCGATCATTATGGAAGCCATTTTGGATTATCATTCTGATTTTCAAACCAGGACGATAAATCCTATAACTCATCCGGCTTTCACGGACGAGCTTCGCATAGAGGGAGGTGATGTCCTTGTGGCGCGTGAAGACATTTTACTGGTAGGTATAAGCGAAAGGACTTCTTCGCAAGGCATTGATTTTTTAATCGAAAAGTTAAAGGAGCATAAGGAGAAACGTCATATTCTGGTTCAGGAATTGCCGGAAAAGCCGGAATCATTTATCCATCTGGACATGGTTTTCACTTTTCTGGATAGAAATGCCTGCATGATTTATGAGCCTGTTATTCTCAAGCCCAACCGTTTACAAACAGTGCATATCACCATAGACAATGGAAACGTATGTTCAATCACCCAGGAGAGCAATCTTTTAGAATCCTTAAAGGCTTTAGGCATGGATCTGGAGCCGGTCTATTGCGGAGGCCAGCGTGATCATTGGATACAGGAGCGGGAACAATGGCATAGCGGCGCGAACTTTTTCTGCCTCTCCCCCGGAAAAGTTCTCGGCTATGAGCGAAATACTTTTACCATAGAAGAGATGCACAAGCATGGATTTGAAGTAATGGCGGCCTCAGACGTTATTAGCGGAACGCGAAACCCGGCTGATTATCAACGTGCCGTGATCACTATAGAAGGCTCCGAGCTTCCGCGTGGAGGTGGTGGCGCCCGGTGTATGACAATGCCACTTAGCCGTAAATCCATAGACTGGTAAGAGAGCACAAGCTGCCCGGAAAATACAGGCCAGTTATTTTTTTATACAGCGTACCGAATGCCCTTGCTCATGGGCCTCGGATTTAAGGCGTATATCCGTGCCGGTGTGGTAAATAGCGTAAAACCAGGCCTCGCCTTCATATGATTCGCTGGAAGTCCACCATTGCGCATTGGTGCCTATGGCATAAAAACCCCCGTCGCTGACATGACGGAACCCTGCCGGTTTTCCATTAAAATAATAATCATCCGATCCATTTTTCCCGTCATTCCAATCACTTGTGGAGCGTAATACTTTCCCCTGCTCCGCCTCATGCCCTTCACCAGCCAGAAAATCAACCAACTCCTTCCATTCCGAATCCCGCGCTACACGCCATCCGTTAGGGCATAATTTGCCCTGCTCTACGGCATACCAGTTATATAAAGCGCCGCACTTCCTGCTATATGAAGACTTATCATTATCATACCAGGAATAGGCCGCAGAAGATAAGTTCTTCCATTCATTTTTGCCTGTAACATTAGGGATGCCCGCCCCATCATTAAATTTTGTGGTTTTGAGATTCTCAACCATCCATGTCTGCGAACCGATCTTTCTCGTTTTATAAGTATTCCCGTCTACATCACTTACTGAACCATAATCTACCTGATCTTCTTCCTCCTCTTTTTTATCACAAGCCGTTGCAGAAACTAATAAAAACAATACAGCTGTGATGGCATAAATCAAAATGCTAAACTTTTTACTATACATACATGAATTATTTTTGATTAATAATGCGCAAATATATAATATATTATTTTTAGAAAACACATTTTTTTTCATTCTTGTCCGGTTAATTTATATGAAGCCATACGAATGATTTGTCCTGCCTTTGGTCTGAAATTCTTCGAGTCCCTTCGTGAAAATCCTTTGTTTCCTTTGTGGTTAATTAGTGTTTGTCCATAATGTCCGATATCTGCGTTGTTGCTCAAATTTTAAATCCTCATACCTTAGTATACTGCGGTTTAAAATTTTTTTCACAACTTTAATTGAGTCCGGTCTAAAAACACTAAATGTATCACAGCCGCTAAAGATCAGCTTTACCCCATCCCTAAAGGGAGGCTGATTTTCAGCGGATTCACCCTTTAGGGTTCGGGGTAAAAAGCCGGTGAAAATCAAATGTGACCTTTTCAGACCGGACTCATTATTTTGAAAAGTGTTCAAGAGCTCACTTCGTTCGGTTCGCACGCCCCGATAGAAAGGGGGTAAACACAAAATGCGCAGTTTACTCAGGTAAATGAAGCAATTTTCGGGCAAGCGTAACGCAGTAAATGGGACTTTATGGACAGAAACTAAGTATTTTCTCATTCTTTCTCTGTGTTCTCTGTGTTCTCTGTGTTCTCTGTGTTCTCTATGTGTGTTTTACTTTTTTATTCATTTTTAACCGGCCAATAGTGGTTTTTAATCTGTAATTAATTAATTTTGCCACTTACACAAACTATGAGGCAGGGGGGATTAAATGAAAAATTCACAAAACACCAACTGGACGGGGCAACGATATTTTTTAGCCCGGCACATCACATATAGTTTACTGGCGGTCATTCTTTTTATTTATGGATTGATCATAATTCGCGATTTTCTATATCCTATTGCCTTTGGTTTTTTACTGGCCTATCTGATCTATCCCATTGCCAACTGGGTTGAGAAAAAAGGGGTTCCCCGGATCCTGGCGAACCTGCTCACCCTGGTGGGTGTGATGGGCGTGCTGGTCGCCTTATTTCTTCTGGCATACCAGAGGATATCCCCCTTCGCCAGCGAATTTCCTCATCTGGCTGAATCCGGCATACGCAATTTTTCAGAAATGCTCAGCAATATAGGTCCCTATTTCGGTTTTGATAAAGCAGAATCGCGGAATTTTATAGCGGGCGAAACTTCCGCTTTACTGAAATCAGGAACCCGTTATCTCCAGACACTCTTTGAAGCCACTACTTCTACTATAGTTTCCATTGCTTTACTGCCGGTGTATATTTTTATGTTTTTGTATTACCGCACGAAATTCATGTATTTTCTGCTGATGATATCCGGAAGACCTCACCGTCAGGAGGTAGTAACCATTTTGCGTGAAATATCCACCGTTATGGTACGCTATATGTCGGGGGTAATTATCGTAGTCTTTATTTTGTGCTTTATCAATTCCCTGGGCATTTATATTATTGGTTTAAAATATGCTATTCCAATGGTAGTAACGTCTGCTTTATTTAACTTCATCCCCTATTTCGGCACTTTGATCGGCGG
>JAWOBQ010000018.1:0-20888 GCA_046484255.1 Bacteroidales bacterium
CGCTCGATTAGTTCAATATATACTGTGTTTTTCTTTTTATCATATACAGGCATATTATGTTGACATAACAAAAGGTACTCTTCGGGAACGGATTTATGGAAAACCACTTATTTGGCTTAAAAGATGATTTGATCTTTATTATGCAATTATAATGCTTTGATATTTTAAATCAAAAATAAATATTAAAAAATGCATCTTTTTTACATTTGTTTGTAGGCAGGGAGGTTTAGGAAGAAAAAAAATTGCAGTGGCTGAAAAAGTAAATCCACGATTGCATGAGTAAAATCCACGATTAAAAGCCACGAATGCACGAATGAAAGACGAATATTATTTGTGTATTGTGGCAAAAAAATATTCGTGTATTCCGGTAAAGAATAAAAGCCACGTATGTATGAATGAAAGGCAAATGAAACAGGTTTTGTAAAAATTTTTTAGCGGTTGCTTTTTTTATAACCGAAAGTGTTATTTTTGAACGTGGATTTTTTTACAAAAGGTTGTTTCGGGATCGTTTCAAATATTTTCAGTTTAGTTTTCTATAATATTTTAATAATCAAGTATCATGAAAAAATTTTATACTTTTAAAAAAGTGGTATTATTATGTTTTATAACCGCGCTGTTTTTTTGTTTAACATCTAAGGCATCAGCCCAGAATTATTGTATTCCACCGGCTGATTGTAATTCTTTCGGTGATCAGATCGAGGATTTTTACACTACCGGTGGCATACGGAATATTACCAATATGGCATCGGGATGCAGTCCGAATGCTTATGGTGATTATACATCCACCGATACTCTGGAGGTAGCTCCGGGTTCTTCATTTACCATTCATGTGCAAACGGCTGCTAATTCCGATCCTCAGGGGTATAAAATCTGGGTAGACTGGAATCAGGATTATGACTTCACAGATCCCGGAGAAATGGTATGGAATTCAGGTACTGCAGGCACACAATTATTCACGGGGACCATACAGGTTCCGGCTACTGCAACACCGGGAGCTACGCGCTTGCGTGTTCGATGTGATTATTCTATGGTTCCTTCTGATCCCTGTGCTTATCAAATGGATGGAGAGACTGAAGATTACACCATTGTGGTTAGCGGTGGAGTATCCTGCTTGCAGCCGAACAACCTAATGGCTTTTAATATCATGGATACTTCAGCACAGATCGACTGGACAGAGAATAATTCCGCTACCGAATGGCAAGTGGAATACGGCCCTGATGGTTTTACCCAGGGAACCGGAAACATACTTCATATTACAGGAAAGCCTCATACTTTAAGCGGTTTAAATCCCTATACGGCTTATGAATTCTATGTACGATCCATATGTGCTCAGGGAGATACTTCCAGTTGGTCGGCTTCCAAGATCTTTACCACGCTTCCCACATGTGTGGCTCCATCGGGTGTTTATTCAGATAATATCAAGCATTCTTCTGCCCTTATTCACTGGAACGAAATGAACAATGCGTCACAATGGGAACTGGAATATGGCCCGGAGGGCTTTACACAGGGCAACGGAACTTTAATATCCACCGGTAATCAACCTCATACCCTTGATGGGTTAAACCCCTCTACTACCTATGAATATTATGTGCGTTCCATATGCAGCCCTAATGATAAATCTTTCTGGTCTTCCCCGGAACGGCTAACTACACAGTATGATGCCGGATGTGGGACAGGCCTGCAGCAGACACATTTGAGAGAGAATTGGAATAGCGGACAGGGAGGATGGACCGGCGATATGGGGCTAGCTGATGGAGAATGGAAATTTGAAACAGCGACTACAGGAACAATGTTTACCGGCCCTTACGGCCCGCTGGACGGGCAACAGTATATTTATTATGAAGCTTCCGGCAACGGATCTCCTGGAAGTGCAATAATGGTTTCCCCGGCCATCGACCTTAGCAACGCCTCCTTATCAACATATCTTACCTTCTGGATGCATGCTTATGGAAGTGCTATCCCCGGTGCTACACTGAATATTAGCGTCGGTACTAATGCATCAGGGCCTTTTACCAACGAGTACAGCAATACCTTTGCGTCAGAAATCCAATCCAATGAAAATGACCCCTATGTCCAGGATACCGTAAACCTGAGTGCCTATAACGGACAAACTGTCTACCTGGAAATTGAGTATATTAACCCTAACTCGTATGCCAGTGATATTGCCCTGGATCTGCTGGAAGTAATTAGCTGCCTGGATTGCTCTAACCCCCCGATACCAGACCTGGGCGGAGATACCATCATGTTGTGTGCCGACCAGCAAAGCGTGCTGGACCCCGGAAATTTTCACAGTTATCAATGGTCAACCGGCGAGACAGCAAATACAATTACTGTTGATAGTGCCGGAACAGGAACAGGGTATAAAACCATCACGGTAACCGTTAGCGATACGCTGGGATGTACCGGAAAAGACAGTATCGTAATGGGGTTTTCCGGTTATCCACTAACTTATATTGTTAGCGGATTGGGAGATACTTTAAATCCAAATCAGTTATATGAAGTTGTAGATACCAGCCTTATGACTTTTTTTGCCCCGGCTGGATATCAACAATATAATTGGTCAACCGGAGATAGCTCCCGCACTACTACGATCCCTTTCGATCAGGGAAATTCCGGTGTTGTTGATTCTCTGTATGTGTCGGTAAGCAGTAAATATGGATGTACCAGTAATTCGGATACTATGCGATTTGTTTTTATACATACCAACGTTGAGGAAAGCAGGCAGAAGGTAGCCCTTCATACATTCCCCAATCCTTCCGACGGAAAATTTACCATACATCTGGAAAACCCGTATAAGATGGATATGAAACTGCAGATTAGCAGTGCTGACGGTCGGTTGATACATGAGAAAAATATTATTGGTCAGCACTTTTACAGAGAATATCATATGAATCAACTGGAGCCGGGAGTATATTTTATTCATATCTCCGGGAAAAGTACCACAATTACTAGAAAACTCATTATTTATTAAGGCTCCTAAGACTATTATTCTTTTTCAATCAACCAATATCTGGAATAGAGCCATTAAAGTTTAATAAGGTTATTCTGTCCAATTGTTTGTTTTTTGTTGATTAACGAAATCTATCAGGCTTTCAAACGGCCTATCTGAAAAACCAGATTGAACCTTCAAAATTATCAGATCAGAATTCAGGATTAAAAATGCAAGATAAATAATTCTTAATTGAATTCTATTGCTGGCAATATATCAGCTTATAAGGAGTATTATGCTTCTCTGGATCTTTGGCAGGATATTCGTGTATTCCGGGGAAAAAGCCACGCATGCATGATTAAAAGCCACGAATGCACGAATGAAAGATGAATATTATTCGTGCATTCGTGGCTAGAAATATTATTTGTGCATTCGTGGCTAAAAAACCATTCGTGGAAAAAAGAGGATCTTTCGGGTATTCTTATCTAAGTAAAGTAACAGAGCCTGATTTTGTAAACTCTTTATCCCAGACGCTCTTGTAGTAGATATCATAAATATACACACCCGTTGGAGCAGGTTCCTCTTCTATTGTACCATCCCATCCTTCATTGGGATCTTCGGTATTAAAGATAATATTTCCCCAGCGGTCATAAACCGTAAATTCATATTCTTCTATAGCGGAAAATTCTCCAACTGGTTTAAATACATCATTGACACCGTCTCCATCAGGTGAGAATGCATTGGGGATAAAGAAGGTAGAACAGTCTTCAGCCACAATGGTAACTTCATCGGTATTTTGGCAACCATTATCATCTGTTCCGGTCACGGTATAGGTTTGGTCTTTCATCGGGCTGACAGTCTGCGGCGTTCCTGTTTTTCCGAAATTCCATTCATAGGTTGTCGCATCACCGTCTGCCATCACTTCGGTTTCATCTCCAAGGCAGATCACGCTATCCTTAGCTGTAGCAATAACATTCGGCAGTGGATGAACCACCACTTCAACGGTATCGGCATTAACGCAACCATTTGTATCGGTAACGGTAACCATATATTCGCTTGTAGAGGTTGGCGAGACCGTAATCGTGGATATCATATCGCCGGTAGACCATTCATATTGTTGTCCTCCGGAAGCTGTCAGGTCGATCTGATCGCCATCACATATCTCTTCATCTGCTCCGGCATCGGCATCCGGCAGTGGGTTTACGGTTACTTTCACACTGTCATAAGACATACATTGTGGCGACGAACCTACTGTCAGGTGGTACGTAGTATCCTGCTCAGGGCTGACGGTAGTACTTTGGGTAGAGTCTCCTGTGCTCCAGGCATAAAATCCATTTATCGAGGCTGCTGTCAATGTAACGGTATCGCCGATACAAATTTCTTCATCCGGGCCGGCATTAGCGGTAGGCGCAGGTTGGACCGTTACGTTGATGGAGTCTGAACCGGAACAGTTTCCGTCCATGACGGTTACATAATAAGTTCCTGAACTTGATACCGTATCGACTCTTGTCGTGGCACCTGTGCTCCAGGAATACGAATCAAAGCCGGTATCTGCTTCCAGAAGCGCATAATTGTTCCCAAAATCGCAGATGGTAGTATCCGGCCCGAGGCCCGGATCCGGCTCCGGGGTTACAGTGATCGTTACACTGGCACTGGCAGAATGCCCGGACGTATCCAAAATAAAAACATTATAGGTAGTGGTACTTTGCGGTTTTACCCAACCGCCATCGAAAGCCTGTACGCCATGTGACCAGGCAATATTTTGGTGGCCGGGGCAATATATTTCGACTTCATCGACCCCCCAGGCATCAAATCCTGCTGAACTATTCGATAATTGAATAAACCGGAAACGGGTATTTTGAGTAGCCGCCGCCGCAGGAATTGTGTTTTCATATTCATGCCAATAATAAACAGCATCGTCGGGTGATCCTTGCGGAGGATAGGAAGAACTTGTCACCCCATCCGGTTCCCATTCTCCACCTGTCCCCGGTGTTGTGGTGATACCCATAAAATCATCCCCTTGCGCCCCGGTATTATTCGTGTAATTATTCGTTCCCTGGGGGTATTGATTTAAGCCCGGGAAATTCGTCCAACTGGCCCCACCGTTGGTAGAATATTGAAGATTAACACCTTCATCAGAAAGATCGGGGTCTTCACAATCACCGCTACCCGGTTGTGCCCCATATCGCATATACCATTTGATTATGCAATTGGTTGAAGATACATCATAATCATGTGTTTCTAAGCTCCTTGTATTGGAGGGGGTGGTGCCTACCCATAAATAAACGCTGTCGGGACCTGTACCACAGGGATTGGTAAATACGGGATTAGCTCCGGTCGATGACCAGCCTACACCTATGCTTCCATCATCAAAATCATTATTCATAAAAAAAGTACATGCCCCATCAGACACTAAATGCACCGAATCTCCCTGGCAGATCGTGGTGTCTTTCGTTGGCTTAAGGATGTCAATGTGACACTGGGCGCTGAGAAATGAAGAAAAACCCATTACAAGAAAAATGCTGCTTATTAATTTTAGTGCTTTCATAATTCATTAGTTTTTGAGTTCTATTATTATGACACATTATTTCAATAATATGTTGCCTGACTATTACAATCATTTTAAATTAATTGAACTTCAACGGGCTACTTCTTTTTAATAACCCTAAATGGGCAAATGAGCAGATTGCAAAAAAAAGATATGTAAAATAGTACTTGGAATGTTACTAAACCGGGTCTTTCCATAACGTCAGTGTTTCGTTCATAATGTTTGAGATTGAGGCTTGTCAATATTTATCGGGGCTTGCGAAGTATTTAAAAGCAAGGCGTTTTCTCCGGCAAATGATTGTTTTCAATAGGCGTATAACGAAGAAATCGGACATTATGGACAAAAAAGAAATAGTGGAAAAACAGTAATTATCAATTCCATATTATTGTGGGCTTGGATATGTTCCCTTGATGCCATATGCTTTAATAGACAATGTCCATTTTTTGGAAATCATTAGGTTGGTTATAAGGGTTTTTTGCAATCCATAAGCAGTTCAGAGGGCTTATAGCTATAGCCATTAACATCCGGAAAGCGTCGTATAAGGGGGAAGGATCTCAGCTTGCTGAATGGAGTATTCTTTTTCTGTGGCTACTGTTATTGCTTGCTTTTTCTGGCCCAGCTATCGCGAAGCGGGACTGTCTGGTTGAATACCGGATTATTTTCCCGGGAATGTTTTATATCTGCACAAAAATAGCCGATACGCTGAAACTGTACTTTATCTTCAGCTTTGATATATTTCAGTTGTGGCTCCATTTTACAGTTTTGTTTGATTTTCAACGATTCCGGATTTAATGATTCTTTGAAATCAGTTTTATTTTTACCGGGGTTTTCATCTTTGAACAGGCGGTCGTACAGTCTTACTTCGGCATCAAAGGCATGCCTGGCGGACACCCAGTGCAAGGTTCCTTTTACTTTGCGTTCTGCTTCTCCGCTTTTGGTTGCCGGGTCGTAGGTGCAATGGATTTCGGTGATATTCCCTTCCGTATCTTTTACTACATTTTCGCACTTAATGATATACGCGCTTTTTAGCCGGACTTCTTTACCCGGTGCCAAACGGAAAAATTTCCGCGGGGGATCTTCCATAAAGTCATGACGTTCGATATATACTTCCCGGCTAAAAGGGATTTTTCGAAATCCCATGGTTTCATCTTCAGGATTATTGATAATGTTCAGCTCTTCTTGCTTTCCTTCAGGATAGTTAGTGATCACCAGTTTTAGGGGATCCAGTACCGCCATAAATCGGGGCGCCTTTTTGTTCAGGTCTTCCCGGACACTGTGTTCCAGCAAAGCGACATCGATAAAGTTTTCCCGTTTAGCGATACCTACGTTTTGGGCAAAGTTACGAATGGATGCAGGGGTAAACCCTCTTCTTCTCAGCCCTGATATTGTGGGCATTCTCGGGTCGTCCCAGCCGTCTACTACTTTATCCTCTACCAGTTGCTGCAACTTGCGCTTACTCATGATCGTATAGTTCAGATTCAGGCGGGCAAACTCAATTTGTTGCGGACGATAGCTTCCTTCAGCCAAATGATCCAGAAACCAGTCATAAAGCGGTCGGTGCACTTCAAACTCCAGGGTGCAAAGGGAATGCGTGATGCCTTCTACGTAATCGGACTGACCATGGGCAAAATCATACATGGGATAGATGCACCATGTATCGCCGGTACGATGATGGCTCATATGTTTGATACGGTATAACATCGGATCGCGCATATGCATATTGGGGGAAGCCATATCAATTTTTGCGCGCAGGGTTTTCTCTCCATCCTTAAACTCGCCCTTACGCATACGCTGCAGAAGGTCTAAGTTCTCTTCCACGCTGCGGCTTCTGTAGGGGCTTTCTTTGCCGGGTTCAGTGGGAGTCCCGCGATGTGCTGCAATTTCTTCTGCCGTAAGATCACAAACATACGCCTTGCCCATTTTTACCAGCAACACTGCCCATTCGTAAAACTGTCCGAAATAATCCGAAGCATAACGGGGAAATCCATGCCATTGATAACCAAGCCATTTAATATCACGCTTGATGGAATCAATGTATTCTACCTCTTCTTTTTCAGGGTTTGTATCATCAAAACGAAGATTGCACAGCCCATTATATTTCGCAGCAATGCCGAAATTCAGCACTATGGACTTGGCATGTCCGATGTGCAGGTAGCCATTGGGTTCCGGAGGGAAACGCGTATGTATCGCACCATCGTTTTTGCCGGCTCTTAAATCGGACTCTATCTTTTCTTCAATAAAATTCCTGGGCGACCCCAGTTTGCTTATGTCTGCTTTTGGATTCCCTGATTTGCACATAATTACGTGTGTTCTGTGGTGTTAATGTCAATAAGATGCAAAAGTAATCATTAATTGTTATCCGCAACTTAACATTTTCGCGTTCGGTCTAAAAACATAACATTTACCCTCCCGCTGAAAACCTGCTCTTCCCCATCCTAAAATAGTGTTTGTCGATAATGTCCGATATCTGCGTTGTTGCTCAAATTTCAAATCCTCATAGACACTAGTATACAGCGGTTTATTTTTTTTACTACGGTAATTATTTTTAAAGGTGTTCAGGAGCTTACTTCGTTCGCTTCGCACGCCCCGATAAATACGGGGAGGCCCCGAACGTGGCTATATGTAAAAAACACAGCCTTTATGGAAAGCCTTTAAATGGTGGCTGATCTTTAAATGCATTAGATTTTATTAAACTGCTCCCGTTCTTCGGGATGGAAAGCCTTTGAAATAGGTTTTCTCATTTTCCGGTTGTTTTGTAAAAGCATGGTTGGTTCAGCGGCTTCATCTCTTAAGTAAGGCAAAAAAGATGCTGAAGACCAAGTAACTTTTCAGAGCGGATTCATTTTATATAACATGAGTCCAGTCTAAAAAGGGCATATTTGATTTTCAGTGGTTTGCCCCGAACCTAAAGGGTGAAGCCGCTGAAAATCAGCCTCCCTTTAGGGTTGGGGTAAAGCTGATTTTTAGCGGCTGTGATAAATTTAGTGTTTTTAGACCGGACTCTAACATAAAAAGCGAGACCACTTTGAGCGTTAAAAAATATTGTAATTTTGCCAGCGGTAAAAAAACAGAACAGTGAAATGGGATTAATATCGATCGAGGGCATGGAGTTTTATGCCTATCATGGATGTTTTCAAGAGGAAAAACAAATTGGCACAAAGTTTATCCTTGATATTCATTTGGATGCCCCAACGTATGAAGCAGAAAAAACGGATGATCTGAGCAAGACCATCAATTATCAGGAGGTATATTCGATTATCAAAAAAGAGATGGAGCATTCCTCTGATTTGTTGGAACATGTGGGCAGAAGGATCCTTACCGTTATACGAGATGCCTTTCCGCAGATAGACGAGGCAGATATTACCGTTTCTAAGATCAATCCATCCATAGGGGGAAAGATTAAGCGTGTAAGTGTTTCCCTTTCCCTTTCGGATGAAGAGTAGAAGCAAACCTAAGGGGCTATCTTTCGTATAGATTTTCTTTGAGATGTATAGGGAAAGGAGTAATAATGAGTCCAGTCTAAAAAGGTCACATTTGATTTTCAGCGGCTGTGATAAATTTAGTGTTTTTAGACCGGACTCAATAATGTTTTCTGAAAAAACATAAAAACATTGGCTATTATCAGGAATTTATTATCTTTGCACTGCTGAAAACGTAATGGTCTCGTGGCCGAGTGGCTAGGCGGTGGTCTGCAAAACCATTTACGGCGGTTCGAATCCGCCCGAGACCTCAGGAAAAAAAAGACAATTGAACGTATAAACAGTCAATTGTCTTTTGTTTTTTTGGGCAAAGGGTCAGAATCGGCAGATCTCAATTTTACTTTCTTACTTATCCCACGCACGGGGCGAACCCAGGAGGAATCGGTATGTTTAATCATTTATCCGGGCTGAAGGCCGGGGCAATTGGGGGTTTGATCCAATAATTGCTCTGTCCTTTAGGGCAGAGGCAATTGGGGTTTGATCCTGTAATTGCTCTGTCCTTTAGGGCAGAGGGCATGATTTGATTACAAGGACTCTGTTGCTTTAATAGCAGCAGTGGCGCGCTTTTCATTTTCATTATCAGGGTGTGTGGATATTTCATCGAAGTCTCCCCGGAGGGCTTTTAAAGCATATTTTTCCCGTTCAATTTCCTGACGTGTACGTATCCCCAGACTTCGAAGGACACAGACCGAAGGAGCCCATCCATGAACTGAATAAATACCCAGAAAACTCAGGCTTGTAGCAGTTAAGAACCACCAATTTTTAGAGCCAATAGCTCCCATTAATAAAGTGGTAAAACTTGTACCTGTCGCCCCCGCCTGGACTATCCGGTCAATATCCCATAGCATGTCCAGCTCCTTAATGCGTTTGGATATTATTTCTTTCGTTTGAGAACCATAATACCGGATGTTATTATTGATAGATTGATCAATGCGTTGGTTCACCATTTCAATGGTGTTTTGGCGAATGCGATCCGGTTCATCTGTGGGTTGCTTTTTGTTAGCCATAATTTTGAGGTTTTTTTTGTTAATGCTTTTTTTTATCCATGAATCCTTATCCTGTTAAAGAAAAAGATACTACTTTCGAGGTAAATTTATTGAGTCCGGTCTAAAAACACTAAATCTATCACAGCCGCTAAAAATCAGCTTTACCCCATCCCTAAAGGGTGGCTGATTTTCAGCGGCTTCACCCTTTAGGGTTTGGGGCAAAAAGCTGCTGAAAATCAAATGTGACCTTTTTAGACTGGACTCTTTATTGTTTCTTACATAACATTTTCGTTCAGGATAATGTTCAACCCGAAACAACAATCCGGGGTTCCAAATTTTAATGTATCTTTGAATTCACAATGGCTGATACATGAGAATCCATAGCCGGATATAAAATTCAAAAGGGATATGCAGGAAAAAACTGTCTTTACATTATCAAAAGTAACAAAAGCTATACAGAATGTAATTGCGACACACTGCAACAGGAGCATGTGGGTTAAAGCGGAAATCGTAAAACTGAATTATTATATGCATTCCGGGCATTGTTATCCGGATTTGGTTGAGAAAAAGGATAACAGGATCATTGCTGAAATGCGTGGTAATATCTGGAGGCGCGATTTTGAGGCGATCAACGCCCGTTTTAAGTCTGTCTTAAACGAGCCTTTGGGGGATAATATGACGGTGGTCTTCCGGGCTACTGTGAAGTATCATCCCGTATATGGGCTGTCTTTGAATATTTCGGACATTGATCCGCATTTTACCTTAGGAGAATTGGCCAAACAAAAAGCCGAAACCGTTCAGCGGCTAAAGGCAGAAGATATTTTTTTTAACAATAAAAATACCCAGTTGCCGTTAATCCCCAAGGTGTTAGCAATTATTTCGGTGAGTACCAGTAAAGGGTATCAGGATTTTGTTAATGTGATTGATAATAATGCCTGGAATTACCGGTATCACTATTTGCTTTTTCCGGCTGTTTTACAAGGAGACCGGGCAGTTCAAACTATAAGGGAACAACTTCAAAAGATAAAAACGTATAAAAATGTTTTTGATGCGGTGGCAATTATCCGTGGTGGAGGCGGGGATGTGGGCTTAAGTTGTTATGATAACTACGCGCTGGCAAAGGAGATCGCCGGTTTCCCGATTCCCGTTTTATCCGGAATAGGGCATTCTACCAATGAGACGGTTTCGGAGCTTGTTAGCTATAAAAATTTTATTACTCCTACAAAAATAGCTGAATTTCTCATTCAGCAGTACCATGAATTCTCTGTTCCGTTAAAAGAAAATTGGGAAAAACTCACGCAGCAAGCTTTTCAATTAATGGATGCACAACAAGCTGAACTCGGCAGTACGGCCAGGCTTTTTCGTTCTGTATCAACCGGAATATTTGAACAGCAGCGTAGCTTACTGAAGCAAAATGTTTTGATCATCAAAAACAAGGCAAAAACTATACTGGCTAATGAAAATTCGGAACTGAAAGCCTATGCGGGAGCAATACAATATGGCACTTCCAGGTTTATCCAAAGTCAAAGACATGAACTGGCAGAAATGATTATCCGGTTGAGAAGTACACATCAAAAAATCGCTTATCATGAGCGACAAAATCTTAATCAGACTCAGAAAGCCTTGCAGAGAAATTTTAATGCCTTGCATGGAAAAGCATCTCAGGATCTCGAATTCACAGAGCAAAAGATCAATATGTTAAAACCTGAAAACATATTAAAGCGAGGGTTCAGTATCACCAGAGTCAATGGGAAAGCTTTGTGCAAGGGGAATGAAATTATTCATGGAGATATAATGGAAACCGAGCTGTTTAAAGGAATTGTTAGAAGCCGGGTAGAGCAAATAAAATCTAAAAATTAATGATACTATGTCTGACGAGATTACCTATACAGAAGCGTATGAAGAATTAAAAACGATCGTTACGGAAATGGAAAATTCTGAAATCCCTGTTGATCAATTGGATGTAAAAATCAAACGGGCTTCGGAGTTGTTGAAGATCTGTAAAGACAAACTGCACAAAACCGAAAAAAATGTGCAGAAGGTGCTGGATGAAATAAATAATTATTCCATTGAAAAAGAGTGATTTATATTATAGACTCTTGTAATGTGAAAGGATAGCCTCCAGGTCTTTGGCCCTTAAATTTACCCCGGAGACCACCAGGTTTGCCTTATTGTAATATGTTTCCCTAACAATAAGATTTTTGTGGATATAGTCCAGAAGCTTGGTATCATCCAGGTTCTCAATCAAGGGTCGTAGACGTGTAGTGTGTAATAGCCGTTGGTGAAGCGTTGCAGCCGGTAGCTTTAAATAAATGCAAAGGCCGTGTTTTTTCATTTCGGAAAGATTGTCAGAGTAGCACGGAGTGCCTCCTCCCGTGGATATTATGGTGTTTTTAAGCGTGAAAGTTTCCTGTAGAATGGTTTGTTCGATCTCCCGGAACTGTGCTTCTCCATAAAGTTTAAAATAATGCGGTATTTCAATATTATAACGATCCTCAAAAACCTGGTCGGTATCTACAAAGTTGTATCCCATGCTGCGGGATAATCGTTTGCCCAGTGTTGACTTTCCGCTTCCCATAAACCCCAGCAGGTAGATCCTGGTATGTGAATATTTTTCTTGCATATATGCAAAGCATTTGTTGGGCATTCAGGGCTTAGGTTTTGTTGCCGTTCCGGTTTCAAAATTAATATAAATTCAGAGATTTTGATCCACCTGGGGAGTACGAATTGCCTAAAGGTTAATATCTGTGAAGAAATAACAGCTTAACGCAAGCGGCGCAGGAGTATTAAGTAAACTATAGAATAACATGAACCCCGGTTATTATAAGGTATCATCTGTGCCGGATCAGGAGTTCTAAAGATAGCCGGATTATGGAAATTGCCGGTGTAGTTTAGTTGGGTGATTTTGTTGTTTTGTTTTAGAACGGATTTATAATTTATTGAGTCCGGTCTAAAAACTCAAAATTTATCGCACCCGCTAAAAATCGGCTTTGCTCCATCCTTGAATGGAGGCTGATTTTCAGTGGCTTCATCTTTTTAGGCTCCGGGGCAAAAAGCCGCTAAAGATCAAATATGCCCTATTTAGACCGAACTCATTATTAAATTTGTAACTTTGTGCTTATGTTTTTCACTGAAAATATCCGGGTGAAGCTTAGTGATATACATTTGTATACCGGTATGCTGCTGGCTTTTTGGCTTTCTTTGGACAGGAATTTTATCCCTTTTTTAAGTTTTATCTGGTTATTATTGGGTTTACTTACATTGCCCCGCGGGTTGTTCCGGATTTCCCGGATACGCTGGAAGTATGTCGCTTTATTTGCCCTGTTTTATTTGCTGTACGTTATTTCTGTCAGCTATTCAGATAGTTGCCAGTCTGCCTGGTTTGGGCTTGAAGTTAAACTGCCTTTATTGTTTTTTCCGTTATTTACGGCCAGCCTTTTGTTGAGCGGGAAGGGAAAGCGTGTTGACCGGATACTGATGGCTTTTGTTGCCGGTAATTTATTGGCATCGTTGATTTGTATCGGCGCCGCTTTTTTCGGGCATAGTTATTTTGAACCTTCCCATTTTCATTATAGCGATCTTTCTTATTTTGATCTTCACCCTTCCTATTTTGCTTTATACCTGACCTTTTCCATGGCCGTTTTGCTGTTTCATTTTCTGCCCCATTATAGTTTTCGCCACCGGCCTGTAAAGTTTTGGCTGAGTATTGGGGCTCTTTTGTTTATGTTTATTATGGTGCTTCTTCTGTCTTCAAGAACAGGCATCCTGGCTGTTTCATTACTGGTTATGCTTAAGGTGTTTCACTTTATCCTTACCCAAAAAAGATTAAATGCAGCCGTAAAAACAATAACTGTGATCCTGGTTGTGGGGATATTGTCGTTTTCGGCATATACGAATCAGCGTGTACAGAAACTTTTTAGATCGGTTGCTTCAATAGCGGAGCCGGTGGAAGAACTTAAATCATTTGAAAATCTAAGCAGCAGCCAGGCCAGGTTATATATCTGGAAAAGCGGCTTCTCCCTGCTAAAAGATCATTGGCTGTTTGGTGTCGGGAGCGGCGATGTAAAATCTCAGATTACAGCAAAGATCAATGAACTGTTGGATAGTGAGCAGCATATGAAAATAAATTTCAACGCCCACAATCAATTTTTAGATACCTTTTTGGCAGTGGGATTGCCCGGTTTTTTGATCCTGCTGGCATTGATCATTTGGCCGGGGATTGTGGCCATCCGGAATAACGATTGGCTTTTACTATCCTTGGTGCTTATACTTGCAGTGCACTTGTTTTTTGAGTCAATGCTCAACCGGCAGGCCGGGGTAGTATTTGCAGCTTTGTTTTTGCCCCTTCTGTTTGTAATTAGGCAGCCTTATAAATCTACAAGGCAGAATTCCTGACCCCCTCGGAATTAAGAGTCCGGTCTAAAAACACTAAATGTATCACAGCCGCTAAAAATCAGCTTTACCCCATCCCTAAAGGAAGGCTGATTTTCAGCGGCTTCACCCTTTAGGGTTCGGTAAAAAGCCGGTAAAAATCAAATGTGTCCTTTTTAGACCGGACTCAATTAATAATTTTATATTATATAGCCCTGCTTCAGGGTTTTATAACTTGAAAAATAGCATAGCGCATCGTACGATATGACGATTTGAAATTATCAAAGATCAATTGTCCATAATGTCCGATTTTTTCGTTATCCTCGTATTTAAAATAGTTATTAACCAGAGTAAACTCCTTGATTTTAAATACCTCGCATGCCCCGATAAAGACGGGGCAGGATCGAACTCGAACGTTAAGAACTAAACACTGAGGTTATGGACAGGAACTAACTGATTGATTTTCAACAATCGGATCAGGGTGCTGAAGTTAATCGGCGTTATTAAAATTTCCTTTAAGGGAGATAATAAAATTTCTGCCGGGAGCACTGATGCCGGAGCCATATGGGCGGTAATGGCGGTCCAGTATATTTTTACATCCCAGGTTGACTTGCATCATTTTATGGATTTGCCAGGAAAATATCAGGTTGACTGTGTACCATTGAGGCGAACCATCGCGGGTATACATATGAGTTTTGTTCTTTTCGCAAGGGGCCATATCCTTCAGTTTTAATGCATCATTGTAGTTAATGAAAAATGAGGCTTTAAATTGGTTGGCCCGGTATATAATGTTCAGGTTGCCAAAGCCTGGAGTTACGTGTCTTAGCGGGATGCCCTGTTTATCTTCTCCCTGGGTTAAATTATAGTTTATGGAGGAAGACCAGCGATTACTGATCTCCGCATTTACTTTAACCGATCCGCCATAAATAAAAGCAGAATTTTCATTGACCAAAGCCTGAACATTGCTCAACTGTCCATCATACATTATAGAATCCCGGCCGTTAAACGTATAGTTGCGGCGCACCATAGCGTTATTCAGCCATGTATAATATCCGGTAAGCTCCAGACGGGCATATTTGCCAAACTTTCCGATAATACTACTTTCAGCATTATAAGAATATTCCGGTTCAAGATCATTATTGGGGACAACTACATTTCCGGGCTCCGAATCAAATACTTTAGCCATGTCATCTATGTTGGGAGCCCGGAACCCGGATGAGAGGCTCAGTTTAAGCTGCCAATCTTTTACAGGGCGATACGTTAATCCGGAAATGCCATTGAGGGCACTGGTATTCAGCGAGATCAGTTTATAGGGCAGATCATAAAAATCCCGGCTGCACCCGCTAAAATCAGCTCCAAGGTCTATATAACTGTAGCGTATGCCTGCATTAAATGTCAGCTTATGTTGAAACTGCTGTTTATAAAACGCATAAGCGGCTATTGTACTGTAATGACTACCCCCGGACGGGTAACGCGTTGCTTCATCCATCTTTTCCGATGTGAGAATATTTTCGCGTTCTGCACGGGAGGTCACCGCGTTCCATATGGCTTCCGTTCCATAGTAGAGGGTTGATGCAGCGCTTAAGGATTTTTCCATGTCGGTATTAAATGTCAATATATCCAGCATTTCCGTTCGATGACGTTTAATGTCATTATAAAGCTTACGGTCATGGCGGCTTTCCTGATAATTCTGATAGGCTAAAGAAATTTTTGCCCGGTCGAATAAACCGGTAATATTGCGGATCGTAGCCTGAAAGTTATGAAGCATCCATTTTTGCGGCCCATAATACCATTCTGCATACTTGAAATGATCTTCCGATAATAGCGTTAGCCGGTCATATCTGGGGATGTTTGAGGTTTTAGAATAGTGGAGGCCATAGTTCAGATCAAAATTTTCGCCCGGCCGGAAACGTATTTTCTGGGTAAAATGGATTTGATCGTAAGCTGAGGGTTTCTGCACGTTTTCGTTGGGATTCTCTACTATGCTGTCTCTTCCATCAATGCGATCTGCATAGTGCGTACGTTTCCCGAATTCCGGATAATCATCCGGATAATTACTTCCGGCGCGAAGGTGATCAAAAGAACTGTAAGTGATACCGGTGGTGATAGCCCATTTTTCCCATCCCAGGTTAACATTTGCATGCAGGGTTTTTTCCTGATCCGCACTTGCATATCGTGTTAATGCGGAAGCTGAAATATAAGTTTTCTCTAATGAACCCAGACGGGCCTGTTTGGTGCGAAAATTCATAACACCCCCTAACGCATCACTGCCGTAAATGACAGAGCCCGGCCCTAAAATCACTTCTGAACGCTCCAGCATATTGGGGTCGATTGAAATAACGTTATGAAGATTTCCGCTGCGAAAAATCGCATTGTTCATCCGCACCCCGTCCACTACGATTAAAACGGAATTGGCAGAAAAACCGCGGATCATCGGACTACCACCCCCAAGCTGGCTCTTCTGAACAAAGACTTCATTGGAGGTGGATAAAAGATCTGCTGTTGTTTGTGGATTATAAAAGTCAATCTGATCCGTATCTAATTGAATGATCTTATTTGGAGTCTCCGTCCGCCTCTGCTCCCAGCGACCTGCCGAAACCACAACTTCTGAAAGATCGATAAAGCTTTGGGTTAACTTGATCGTAAAATCCCGTTCTTTTATTTCCTGATAAGATACGATCATCGTTTTATACGAAGGATGCTGAAAAATGATCAGCTCCGTATGTTCAAAATTACTGAGGTCAGCTTTTCCCAGTTGATCCGTAAGTGAAGTGTGTTCATGTTTGTTATCAAAAATAAATACATCCTGAACTGGTTGCAGGTTTGTCTTATCAATTACTTTAACTTGCTGAGATTTTACAGATTGGTATATAAAGGGTAATAAAGCAATAATTATAAGGGATCTCTTAAAAACAGGCATGCTTAAATCGTTATTATTAAGTGGATAATTTGAACTGTTTTTTGAGTCGGCAAAGATAATATATATTTGTTCCTGTTGCACGTTTGGAAAGTGTTAAGTACGAGAAAAAAACAGAAGTGCATTTGAACTTTATGGGGTTTGTGTTGATTTTTTTGTAAAACTTTGAAGCTTTGTTTTCATTGGCAATTTTTGGAGAACGGAATCCAGATAGGAGTGTCTGAATTATATTTTTGTTTGAAAATCAACCAGGATAAAGGGATGAGGCAAACCATATTCTCAGCGAGGGAGAATAATTTGTATTTTTATACCGGACACATATAACAAAAACTGTTTGAAAAGCGTTTAAATTTGATAATTATTAAAATCATGGGTTGTGATGCAATATATTCGCTTGTTTTTTCTTGGGTTTCTTCTCGTTTTCCTGTTACAAGCTAAGGCGTTTGCGCAACTGGGGGGCAAGGGGGTGTATACTTTTTTGAATATGCCAAAGTCAGCCCGGATAGCGGCGGTGGGAGGTTCTTATTTGACGATAGATGACGGGGATATTAATAATGCAATATCTAATCCTTCGTTGATAAATTCCGGTATGCATAACAAAACAGGGCTGGCGTTTGTGGATTATTATTCCGATATCGCCGTTGGTTTTGCTTCGTATTCAAGGACATTTGATAAGGCGGGAAGTTTTACCGGAAGTATTCAGTTTATTGATTACGGAGCGTTTGATCGTGCAGATGCTACCGGAGAACGACTGGGTAAATTCACTGCAGGAGAATATGCTTTTACCATAGGTTGGGGGCGCTCTTTAAACCCTAATTTTTCTATAGGGGCCAATTTGAAAGGGATATGGGCTAATTATGACCGGTATACTTCCACCGGTATCGCCGTGGATATTGCAGGCACGTATGTCAGTGATGATAAGCGTACGGTCGCTTCACTTATTGTTACTAATATCGGACGACAACTTACCGCTTTTACGGAAACCGGCATAGAGCCGGTGAATTATGATATTAAAATGGGGGTTATGCGAGACTTTGAGCATACGCCTTTCCGGTTGTTTTTACTAACAAATCACCTGCAAAAATGGGATTTACAATATGATGACCCTAATGATCCGGAAAAGAGAGTAGACCCTGTTACAGGAGAAACGGAACAGGAAACCGGCATTCAAAACTTCGCAGATAATCTGCTCCGGCATATTGTCGTAGGTACAGAGGTTTCACTTACCGATAATTTCCATATCAGGGGAGGATATAATTATCAGAGACGGCAGGAGATGAAAGTTCCTTCAAGAATCGCAATGGTAGGATTTTCATGGGGATTTGGCTTTCGCATCAGCAAATTTCATTTCAACTACAGCCGCTCTTCATATCATCTTAATGGCTCTCCAAATTATATTTCGTTAACGACCGATCTGGACGATTTTTTCAGTGAGAACTAAATTTTCTTTCTTGTTTATGAGCCCGGTATAAAAACACTAAATTTATCACAGCCGCTAAAAATCAGCTTTACCCCATTCCTAAAGGGTAGCTGATTTTCAGCGGCTTCACCCTTTAGGGTTTGGGGTAAAAAGGCGCTGAAAATCAAATGTGACCTTTTTAGACTGGACTCATCGGATTTATTTATTAAATGCATGAAAAGGTTGAATTGAAGTCCTTTACTGGTGTAAAAAGTTTTGGAAAGCCGGGTTTTGTTGTTGATGATTGCAGAATTTCGTATTTTTGCCCCTTAGAAAACTTGATGTTATGGAGGTTCAGGAAGTCAATAGTCAAAAGTTGGTTAAAGCGTTTTTGCATCTGCCTGTCCGGCTGTATAGAAAAGAAAAAAACTGGATTCGCCCGTTGGATAAAGATATTGAATATGTGTTTGATAAAAGCAGGAATAAATATTTCAGACATGGAGAGGCGATCCGTTGGATTTTAGTTGATAATGGGGTTACTATTGGCCGGATCGCAGCTTTTTATAATAAAAAGACCAGCAAACGGGAACAACAGCCTACCGGTAGTGTAGGATTTTTTGAATGTGTCAAAAATCAAAAAGCAGCCGGTTTATTGTTTGATACGGCAAAGCAATGGCTTATGGAAAAAGGATTTGAAGCCATGGATGGACCGGTTAATTTCGGGGACCGAAATGAATGGTGGGGGCTTTTAGTGGAGGGATTCTATGAACCGAATTATGCAATGCCCTATAACTTTGCTTATTATAAAAGACTGTTTGAAAAGTATGGGTTTCGCCCGTATTTTAAGCAGTTTACCTATGCAGTAAGTACAAATAAACCTAATTTACACCCTGATATAATAGAGAAAGCGAAGAGGGTGAAAACCGATAAAGCCTATCATTTTGAGCATGTAGACAAAAAGAAACTTTATAAATACGCCGATGATTTTAAAACTATTTATAATAAGGCCTGGGCAAAATTTCAGGGGGTAAGTAAAATGTCAGAAAGCCAGGCTTCTGCGATTTTAAAACGCATAAAACCTGTTATGGATGAACGCGTGATGTGGTTTGGGTATTATGGAAAAAAACCCATCTGTATGTTTATCATGATCCCGGAAATGAATCAAATGTTCAAATACCTCAACGGAAAATTTCATTTGTGGGCAAAAATAAAATTGTTGCTTTTAAAAAATTTTCACCCACCCAAAAAGCTGCTGGGCCTGATATTTGGAATTGTTCCCGAGTTTCAGGGGAAAGGAGTGGATGGAGCTTTGATCAATGCATTTGCAGAATTTTCCCGGCACTCTAACATGAAGTATGAAGAGCTTGAAATGAATTGGATCGGCGATTTTAACCCTCAAATGATACGCGTAGTTGAAAAAGTAGGGGGGAAGGTGAAAAAAGTGCATATTACCTACCGCTATCTCTTTGATCGTTCTAAACCCTTTTCCAGAGCGCCCTTGCTTGATACATAACTATGGAAAAGAAAATTATAATAACAGGAGTGACCGGACTTATCGGAAAAGCGCTTACGAATGAGTTTCTTTCAGATTATCAGATTGTTGGGATGAGCCGGAACCCGGAAAAATATCAGGCTCTATTTCCGGAAGCTGTAACGCTTACAGGATGGGATGGAAAATCTGCAGATAATCTGCTTCCGGAACTTACAGGAACCTATGCAATTATTAATCTGGCGGGGGAGCCTGTTGCCGGGAAGCGATGGAGCCCTAAGCAAAAACAAAAGATCGTATACAGTCGAACACAAACCGTTAAGGCTGTATTTGATGCTGTGAGAAAAGCTGAAAATAAGCCTTTTGCTGTGCTGCAGGGGTCCGCCACAGGATACTACGGGATCAGTGAACAGCAGATATTTACTGAACAATGCCCGAAAGGAGATGGCTTCCTCGCTGAAACAACAGAAAAATGGGAAATGACCGCTAAAGCGGAAAATATATCTGGCATCCGTATGCCTATATTGAGAACAGGGGTCGTACTCAGCCGAAATGGGGGGGCTTTACCAAAGTTGCTCAAACCATTCGACTTTTATCTTGGGGGTACCGTCGGCTCCGGAAGGCAGTGGATATCCTGGGTGCATATTAAGGATTATACCAGAGCCGTGCGGTTTTTGCTGGAAAATGAACAGGCCAATGGTGTTTACAACATCACGGCTCCTATGCCCGTTACTGTTAAAACAATGATAAATACTGCCGGAAAAGTTTTA
>JAWOBQ010000221.1:0-5204 GCA_046484255.1 Bacteroidales bacterium
GCCAGTTATTGAACAATTTGTAAATTTGCAATCCCTTTTTAGGGGAGACGTTCATAATAAACAGAAATTCCTCAGTAGCTCAGTCGGTTAGAGCATCTGACTGTTAATCAGAGGGTCGTTGGTTCGAGTCCAACCTGGGGAGCAAGGAAACGAAGCCAGACTATAGTAGTAGTTTGGCTTTTTTATTTGGGTTATGTTTTTTATCTGTTTGGATTAAGCTATAAGTCAGGTATTTATTACCTTGACCAATAAAAAATAGTTAAGTAGCCACTTCTTTCCTCCCCTTCACAAAATACATATCCACAAGACCTTTGTTTTTGGCTTCGATCTTGCCGCGGTATTCACATTCGAAATCTTCTTTAATATAAGTGTAGGTGGTACCGGAAACATTGATTCTGCCGGCTTCCCCGCTGGATTCCATGCGGGAGGCGATGTTCACCGTGTCTCCCCAAATATCGTAGGCAAACTTTTTATTGCCGACAATGCCCGCCACAACAGGTCCGCTATGTATTCCAATCCGGATTTCAAAATAAGGTTTTCCTTTTGAAAGTTGTTCCTGCTTGTATTCTTCCATGAATTCAAGGATTTCCAGGGCTGCTCCGGCTACATCCCAGGGGCTGGTGGTATTGGCCACCGGTAATCCTCCTGCGCACATGTATGCATCCCCGATGGTTTTTATTTTCTCAATATTGTATTTGGAAATGATGTTGTCGAAAGCTATGAAACAATGGTCCACTTCGGCAACGAGTTCTTCCGGGCTAAGCTGCTCGGCCACTTTGGTAAAACCCTTAAAGTCGGAGAACAGCACCGTGGCCAATTCGAATTTCCGGGCCTTTGAGCTGCCGTTTTCCATGAGTTCAACCGCCGTTTCTTCGGGGAGGATATTCAGCAACAGTCGGTCGGATTTCTGCTTTTCGTTTATGATAAGCAGGTTTTTATCTGCCAGTTCATTCCGGGTACGGCGCATATAAATATAGCGGTGGCCAACGCCAATGGCAAACAGCAATACAACAATTCCCAGTCCGCTGATTGAATTCCGGAGGATTTTCTGCCGTTTCAAATTCAGTTTTTGAATTTCCGTGTCCTTGGTGAGCAGGGCAATTTCATTTTCTTTCTTTATGTTTTCATAATCCTTCAGCATGTTGAGGGCTTTATTCCTTTCAGAATCATGCAGATAGAAACGTTCATCCAGGTATTTCTCATTGTAAAAAAATGCCGTTTTAAAATTGTCCTTTTCAGCGAAAAGTTCCGAAAGCCCTTTATAGATTTCGATCAGACTTTGACGGGCGCCCATTTTTTCTGCCAGTTTTTTTGCCTGCAGGAAACATTCCAGGGATTTGTTATAATTTTTTTGTTTCAGGAAGGTCTTTCCGCAGGTGGTAAAATAGGTAAGCTTTCCAATCTCATCATTTGTTTGCAAAGCAATTTCGTAGGATTGATGTGCAAATTCCATCGAACGATCATAGTCTTCCATATTCTGATAAATAACTGCCAGGTTCCCAAGTGTAATGGAAAGATCTCTCTGGTTTGCCAGATCCTTTTGCAATTCATAAGCTTTGTTGTAATATTCCAGGGCCTTATGATTTTCCCCCATTTCCGAATAAATCGTACCTATGTTTCCATAATTATGGGAAAGCCGGTAATTATCGCCGGTCCGGGTATTGATGTCGATAGCTTTTTGGTAATATTCCAGGGCGGTTTGCTCAAGGTTCATTTCTGAATAACGTGATCCGAGGTTATTGTAAATCTTGGCAAGCCTGACCGAATCCCCGAGGATTTCGAAGATTTCCAGGGCCTTTATTCCATAGTCGAGAGACTTGCCGAGTTGCCCCCTGTAAGCATATACAATTCCATAGTTGTTGTAAATATCCCCTTCAATTGTTTTCAGTTCATGCTCCCTGGCAAGGATCAATGCCTCTTCAAACTTCAAGAGTGCGGAATCATACTGGCCTTTCAGGTCATAAGCAATTCCCAGGTTCAGGATCATTTGTGCCTGCATATCCCTGCGTCCGTTCTCTTCAGCTATCTTCATAATTTTTCTGGCATTCCCGGCGGCTGCTTCAGGATCATTGAAAAGTTCCTCCCGGATAAGCAAACACAACTGGGAACAGAGCTCCTCATCCCCGGGATTTTGTTCAAAACGTATAAGCAGACTGTCGGGCAGGGAAGCCTCAGATGCTCTGCAGATGTTGGTACTGCCCAAAAGCAGCCCAAGCAGAAATATCAAATAATATTTCAAAAAATTGTTCATTTACAAGATCTCTGTATTGACCAAAACCCAAAGATACATCAGAAAGAATTATTTAGAAAAGTTTTAAATAAAAAAACTCGAAATTAAGGCCATCAGGCGCAACTTCTGTTAATGTTGTGTTAAAAAAGCTGATATACAATTAGATAAAACTTACTTTTGGTTGTATCTTTAAAAAATCAACCGGAACCAAAAAAAAGCTATTATGAAAAATATTTTGCAATATGCCATCCTGATCATCTTGATGGCAATGATAACGGAATCATCAGCGCAAGAATCCTACGCGGAAGAGGTCGAAAAATTTAGAACAGAGCGGGATGCAATGTTTTCAGATCCGGCCAAATCCCCGCTGGCTGCGGATCAGCTCACTTCATTTGAGGGCTTGCAATATTTCCCTATCGATGAAAGATACAGCGTAAAAGCCATCCTCAAAGCCCTTGAAAATGAGGACACAAAAAGGCTCAGCATGTCGGCAGGGGGAAGGGAAAAGTTTCAGAAATACGGAGAAATAAGCTTTATGCTGGATGGCAGGGAATACACTATGGATGTTTACCGGAAAGCAGACCTCCCGGACCTTTCAGATCAGAAAGGGGAGTTGTTTATTCCATTCATGGATGCCAGCTCAGGGAATGAAACTTCGGGTTACGGCAGGTATATTTCAGTAGAAATACC
The DNA here is from genome assembly GCA_046484255.1 of Bacteroidales bacterium. GTDB lineage: Bacteria > Bacteroidota > Bacteroidia > Bacteroidales > PWNQ01 > PWNQ01. The sequence continues at coordinate 2,921 of JAWOBQ010000221.1, forward strand.
CATTGAGGGAAATGAAATCATCCTGGATTTTAACAAAGCCGTGAATCCATATGCAGCATACAACAGCACTTACAGCAGCCCACTGGCTCCTGATGTCAACACAATCGACCTAAGTCTGCTGGCCGGGGAAAGAAAATACGAAGACCGCTAAAAATCAAGAAATTTTTTCTTCAGCTGCTCAGGGCAGGTTTTTAAGAATGTCCTTTACATCTGCTCTTTTTTTGTAGTCGGGATTGAAATGCCTCCAAACAATTTTCCCTTTTTGATCGATAATATAGGTAGCCGGAATGGGCAGTTGCTGGGATTCATCGGAATGGGCGTCTTTGAGGTCGGCACCGAGGGCCACATTATAAGTGGCAAGCTGCATTTTTTTGGGTTTGAATTTTACACCATAGGCAGTGGCAATTTCATAATCTTTATCATACAGCAGCCTGAATTCCGCCCCGGTCTTTTTTGAGGTTTTCTTCAGCAGTGCCGGTTTTTCCGGTGAAACGGCGATCAGCGTCACCCCCTTATTGGTAATCAGTTGCAGGCTGTCCTGAAGCTTTGCAAGATGCTTGTTGCAAACCGGGCACCAGTGGCCCCGGTAAAAGATCAATACTACAGGCGATGCTTTCAGTGCATCCGGCAATGAAAAGATTTCACCATTCATATCAACGGCTTCAAAAAGCGGTGCATTGCTTCCCGGCTGTATACCTTTGAGTTCTTCTGCCTTATTGTATTCCTGCGCCATAATCGTGCTAGCCGTTATGATCAATAGTGCTATCAATAAATATTTCATTTGCTGCTCTTTTATGAATAGGTCGCAGATAAGCCGCTATCCTTACAGATTCATTGAAAAAACTTTGAAAAAAAGAATTGTTGATCAGGCATGAAAAAAGCTAAAGATTGATCCTCCCGGCTGATCAGTATTTTATCAGTTTTTTACGGTAGGTTTTTCCCGCCCTTACAGCAACAAAAAAGTACATGCCGGTATCAAGATCCATTTGTACATTCAGCATGCAAAAGACTTATTTAACTTAGTCTTTTCAGAAGATTCACTTCAGAAGGGGTAAGAAAACGCCATTTTCCCCTGGGCAGGTCTTTTTTGGTGAGTCCGGCGAACATCACCCGGTCGAGTTTAAGGACCTTATAATCGAGCTGTTCGAATATCCTTCTGACGATCCTGTTCTTGCCCGAATGCAGTTCCAGGCCTACTTCGCTTTTATCGCCATCGGGATTGACCCAGGCGATTTTGTCCACCCAGGCTTTGCCGTCTTCAAGATCGAGCCCCTCAGCAATAGAGAGCATGTCTCTTTTGCTAAGGTTCTTGTCTAGAACAACATGATATACTTTTTTAACATTGTGCTTTGGATGGATCAGCTTTTTGGCCAGTTCACCATCGTTTGTAAATAATAGCACCCCGGTGGTGTTCCTGTCGAGCCGGCCCACCGGATAGATCCTTTCCTTGCATGCCTTGCCAACCAGCAGCATCACCGTTTTTCTTTCATGCGGGTCATCGGTGGTGGTGATATAGCCCTTGGGTTTGTTCAGCAACACATAAACAGGGCGTTCCGAATCAAGTGTCTGATCACCGTATTGTACCTTATCGGTGGGTTTGATCTTGGTTCCCAGGCGGGTAATAATCTCCCCATTCACCCTGATGGCTCCCGCTTCGATGAGCTTATCCGCTTCACGGCGGGAACAGATGCCGGCATTGGCAATGTATTTGTTCAGGCGGATCAGTTCATCGGCCTTGGTTTCTTTCTTTTTGAATTTTGAAGGCTTGCTCTCTCTTTTGTCCGAAGTGCTTTTTTTTGCTTTTTTATCATCCCGGATATCATTCGTTCTCCGCTCCGCTTTTTCATCAGGCTTTTGATTTATTCTGGGCCTTCTCTTTTTCTCGTTCATTTTCAGCTATTTTGATGCAAAGATAAGGGATTTCTGCGAGCCCGCCTGAGGAATAAAGCAAGACATTCATGTGCCGGATTCCCTCTGTTCAGCAAAATAACTACAGAATGGAATACTTTGGGATTAACATTCAAAGGGTGGGATAAAAAGCTCTTTCAATGTGGTTAATCCTTTGCCTGTCGGCGGATAAAACGATGGATATCACATCCAGTCGGGCTTCTTTTTCAACTTCGTACCTGGTAAGGTATGCGTTTGCCGCACGTATGATAAAACGCTGCTTCTTTTTGGTAACAAAAATTTCCGGTTCACCCATATAATTTGAGGAACGGGTTTTTACCTCGGCAAAAATGATCAGATCATCTTTCTCTGCAATGATATCGATCTCGTCATTCCC
>JAWOBQ010000245.1:0-4598 GCA_046484255.1 Bacteroidales bacterium
CTTTGTTGAACCAACAGGGGCTAAATATAGGTACTCAATACCGCTCGGTGATCTTTTATCACGATGAACAGCAAAAAGCGATAGCTGAGAGGTCAAAACAAGAACTACAGGATTCAGGGAAATATGATGGCCGTATCGCTACGGAAATCGAAGAGGCTGGTACTTTTTATCCGGCAGAGGAAAAGCATCAGAGATACCTGGAAAAGGGAGATCTGAGACAAGCTAAGTGAGTTTGATTGAGTTGATTAAGTTGATTGAGTTTGATTAAGTGGATTGAGTTGATTAGAGTTTGTCAATACAGTAGGGTGCTTGATTCAGAAGGTTCAGGTTCAAGGCTTACCCCGTTTTTTCGGGGCTTGTCCCATATGTTTCGGGTTTTAGCCCATTTTTATCGGGGCGTGCAGACGGAACGAAGAGAGCTCTTGAACACCTTAAAAAGAATTAACATTGAGTCCGGTCTAAAAAGGTCACATTTGATTTTCACCGGCTTTTTACCCCGAACCCTAAAGGGTGAAGCCGCTGAAAATCAGCCTCCCTTTAGGGATGGGGTAAAGCTGATTTTTAGCGGCTGTGATACATTTAGTGTTTTTAGACCGGACTCATAAAAGAATAGAATTAAAAGGATTATCAATGGCAAGAAAAAAGAAGAAGAAGAAACAAAAAAACGCAATTTCAGAGCAGGTTTTACATATATTTGCAGGAGAGCCATTTACAGGGTTTAACTACAAGCAGGTTTCGGCAGCATTGGGAATGAAAGACGCTATGTCGCGGGATTTGATAAAGCATATCATTTCAGAACTGGAAGAAGAAGGGGCTTTACTGAAAGAACGTCGTGGCAAGTATAAGCTTAATCCTCGTTATATCGGGCCTCATTCGGAGAAGCGTTTTATAGAAGGGGAGGTGGATATGAAGCAAACGGGCAAAGCGTATATTATTAGTGAGGAGGTAGATGAGGACGTCTTTATAGGGGCCAACAATACCAATCATGCATTGGACAAAGACCGTGTAAAAGTATTTCTTTTTCCGCGCAGGAAAGGCCGTAAACTGGAAGGCCAGATCACGGAAGTTTTGGAACGAAATACGAGTCAATTTGTAGGGATCCTGGAAGTGTCTTCAAAGTATGCCTTTTTGGTTCCGGATAATCTTTCCGTGCCGGTTGATCTTTTTATCCCTTTGGAAGCGTTAAAGGGAGGGCAGAACGGGCAGAAAGCCATTGCAAGGATTACAGACTGGCCAGAACATTCCAAAAACCCCTTTGGCAAAGTGGTGAATGTACTTGGGACTCCCGGAGAGAACGAGGTAGAGATGAACTCCATCCTTGCCAATTATAATTTCCCGCTGAGTTTTCCTAAAGATGTGGAAAAAGCTGCCGGAAAGATTGCCGGGAAATTGTCCGGGAAAGAATTACAAGGACGTAAAGACTTCCGGGATAGAAATACGTTTACCATAGATCCGAAGGATGCCAAAGATTTTGATGATGCATTATCCGTGAAGGAATTAAGTAACGGGAACTGGGAAGTGGGAATTCATATAGCCGATGTTTCACATTATATAACTCCGGGCAGCAGGCTTGATGAGGAGGCGTATAGCCGGGCTACTTCTATATATCTGGTAGACCGGGTTATCCCGATGCTTCCCGAGAAGCTCTCTAATATGGTTTGTTCGCTGCGCCCCAATGAAGATAAACTTACTTTTTCTGCCCTCTTTGAGATTGATGATAGCGCAGAAGTAAAAAATAGATGGTTTGGTAAAACGATTATCAATTCCGATAGACGTTTTCACTATGGAGAGGTACAGGAAATTATAGAAAGCGGGGAAGGAAATTTTAACAAAGAGTTGATAAAGCTAAACGAAATCGCTCAAAAGCTGCGCAAAAGGCGTTTTGAAAAAGGGGCAATTGCGTTTCACTCCACGGAAGTAAAGTTTGAACTTGACGAAAGGGCCAAGCCAATCCGGGCATATGTGAAGGAACAGAAAGAAGCGAATCATCTGATCGAGGAGTTTATGCTTTTGGCAAACCGCGAAGTAGCAGAATTTATTGGCAACCCGCCACAAAAGAAAAAGCCAAAAACTTTTATTTACCGCGTACATGATGAACCGAATCCGGAGAAACTGGCTAATATGGCTGAATTTGTCGGGAAGCTGGGTTATAAAATGAATGTTGGCTCGCGTAAAGCCATTACCAGTTCCATAAATCGTCTATTTCGCCAAATTCAGGGAAAAGGAGAACAAAACCTTATTGAGTCTATTGCTATACGTACTATGTCCAAAGCAGAATATTCCACCCAGAATATCGGTCATTACGGGCTGGCATTTAAATATTATTCGCATTTTACCTCCCCTATTCGGCGTTATCCCGACCTGATGGTTCATCGCCTGCTGTATCATTATCTGAATGCCGGGAACTCCGTGAATTCAGAGGAATATGAGGAGAAATCCAGGCATTGTTCCGATATGGAGCGTCGTGCTATGGAAGCAGAACGGGAATCCATTAAACTTAAACAAGCAGAATATCTGGTGGATAAAGTAGGCAATGAATTTGAAGGAACGATAACCGGGGTCAGTAAATGGGGAATTTTTGTGGAACTCAAAGAAAACCACTGTGAAGGAATGGTTTCTTTACAAACTATGAAGGATGACTATTATTACCTTGATGAAGATAATTATCGGGTGGTGGGCCATAAATACAAGGAGATCTATCAGCTGGGCGATAGTATTAATGTGATCGTGAAAAATGTAAACCTGTCGAAAAAGCAAATGGATTTTGTGTTGGCAGAATAAGGGATAAGCCGGGGTTATGAATTCCAAATAGCCTGTCGGAGAAGCACGATAGAAGGACTTTGTGAATTTTAATAAAAAAAATTAAACAAGCAGGCTTTTATCGTGTTATAATGTATATTCACGAATAGAAAAAAATTTAAACAAACCAAAAAAATAGCGTATTATGTCAAATTATCATGAACCGGCTGAAGAATTAAGTAATCAGGCACGGGATTTTTCCAGGGCTTTAAATAGCCTCAAAGAGGAGATAGAGGCTGTTGACTGGTATCATCAACGTGTTGATCGCAGCGATAACGAAGAGCTTAAAGGCATCATGGCGCACAACCGGGATGAAGAAATTGAGCATGCCTGCATGACGCTGGAGTGGCTGCGCAGGAATATGGCGGGCTGGGACGAAGAGCTTAAAACGTATCTCTTTAAAGAAGGTGATATTGCCCACCATGGTCATGAAGAAGAGGATGAAGGCAATGGAGAAAATACAAGTGATTTAGGAATAGGAAAAATTAAATAAAAATTACATCAGTTATGGATATATTAAGAAGATCATTGGCTCCGGTTTCCGACCAGGCATGGGAAGAGATCAATGAAGAAGCCAGGGAAACTATAGAAACAGCATTGTCAGCACGCAGATTTGTCGATGTTGAAGGCCCTAAAGGCCTGGATTTTGCTGCAGTCCCTTTGGGAAAACTCAATGTCCCGGCCCGGCAAAATAAAAAAGAAGTACAATATGGAGTCCACCAATTATTGCCGGTGATTGAAGCACGGATCCCCTTTGAACTGGATATCTGGGAACTCGATAATATGGCCCGGGGAAATGAAGATATAGACCTTGATAATGTGCAGGAAGCAGCATTGAAAATGGCAGAATTTGAAGAAAAAGCAATTTATCACGGGTTTAAACAGGGCAATATCGAGGGCTTGATGAATTCCAGCGAACACAGCGATATGGAATTACCGGAGGATATTAATATGCTTGTGGAACAACTTTCCAAAGCCATTGTAACCTTCCGGAAAAAAGGCGTTCACGGACCTTTCCATTTCGTTGTGGGCCCCGCCATATATCAGAAGATCAATAGCCATATGAAAGGATATCCGCTGAGAAAACAAGTGGAAAAAACTATCGAAGGAGATATTATCCTGGCTCATGGAATTGAAAATGCCTTGCTGGTTTCTGCTGAAGATGGAAACTTTAGACTATCCTTAGGACAAGATTTTGCCGTTGGATATGAAAGCCACAACAATAAGAAAGTGCAGCTTTATCTTACAGAATCTTTTACCTTCCAGGTATTGGATCCGGCTGCGCTGATGGTGTTTAAATAATAAGAAATAGCTTAATACTCGTAATAGAATGGCCTGTGGCCGGCAGGAAGATCATGCCGGAAGCAGGCCGTTTTTGCCTCTTTTGGAAGAGAGCAATCGTTGTTTTCCTGTGTAGTATACTAATAATCTGTAATTTATTTGTGAGTCCGGTATAAAAACAATAAATTTATCACAGCCGCTAAAAATCAGCTTTACCCAAACCCTAAAGAGAGGCTGATTTTCAGCGGCTTCACTTTTTAGGGTTCGAGGCAAAAAGCCGCTGAAAATTAGATGTGACCTTTTTAGACCGATCCCCTTCCTAAACGAAATACGTATAGCTGTTTTGCCTGGCACAATATGGCCGGCATTAATGGTACTATATGAACGGGATATTCAATAAGGTAAAATTACAAAACACCTTGAATTGTTTTTTTGGTCTAAAGAATGGGGAGTACAATAACATACCAAATCATTTTAACCGCTTAGGCAACTTTCAAAGCCAGCGGTGGAAGGCAAGG
>JAWOBQ010000253.1:0-4907 GCA_046484255.1 Bacteroidales bacterium
AAGCCATCACCTGGCTTTTCTTCATGCCTTTTGTCAGCAGCTGATTGGCATCCTGCTCCATAAAGACCGTACAGCGGTGGTTAGCGATGGGAGGCCGGGCATCTTTGCATACCCGGCTGATCTCATCCAGGGTAATATTCATGTTCATTGCCTGTTCTTCCAAAAACGAACCGGTTCCGGCCGCACAAACATAATTCATATTAGCATCTCTCATCCAGCCGTCCTCCACGCTGATAAATTTGGAGTCCTGCCCTCCGATCTCAAAGATTGTACGAACACCGGGATAAGCTTTAACGGCCCCTTTCAGATGAGCGCTGATCTCATTTTTAACAATATCGGCCCCGGCAAATGTTCCCACTAGCTTTCGCCCACTCCCGGTAGTTCCTAATCCGCAGATATTCAGCAATATCTCTTTCTCCCGGCCCAGCCGCGTAAGGCTATGGAGCAATCGTTGAAAAGCATTCAACGGCTTGCCCTGTGTTCGTGTATATATTCCAAAACGCAACTTGCCTTCATTGTCAAGCAAAGCCATTTTTGTACTTGTAGAGCCTATATCCACACCTATAAAAACATCCAGCTTCTCGCCCCTTTCCAGTTGATACACATCTATTTCATTTCCGTCTTCATCCCGGTAGTTTTCATGCCGGACTTCCTTTTGATTATGAAAAGTAAGGGGTTTCTCATAATGTTGTTCCTGAGCGGTTCCAGATTTTCCGGAGCCGGTATTCCCTTTTTCCAGATCCTGAAGGTTCATTGTCAGCAATGCTTCGGCAAGAAAGAATCCGGGGTTTTCAGGCAGGACCAGTTTTTGCCCGTCGAGCAGTTTTTCCAGGAAATGCAAAAATATTTTATTCTTCGCCAATCCTCCTGTCAGCAGCACATTGCTTTCGATTACCGCTCCACGAAACAGGGTTGAAAAGGCAGACTGAGCAAGCCCTTTTACTAAGCCGTTCCATAGTTGGTTTACGTTATATCCGGCTTGTTGACGGTGAATCAGGTCGCTTTTGGCAAACACGGAACAGCGCGAAGCAATGGAGGGAGGATCTTCTAACAACGGGATCTGCGCCACAGTTTCATAAGACAAGCCAAGACGCTGCATCTGCTGGTCTAAAAATGCTCCCGTCCCGGCAGCACATAAGGAATTCGTTTCATAGCGGTGAAGATTTCCGTTTTGCATCTCCACCAATGCCAAACCGGAAGAGCCGATATCTATAACATAACGAATGTCTTTACTGCAGCTTTCAGAATACCCATGCACCAACGCATTGATCGGTGAAACCTCATCAATACCGGCCTCTGATGAAAGTAACCCAGCATACCTGCCCGTAACAAGACTCTTAGAGATTACCTCCTCCAGGTTATTATCCCGGAGCATCTCGTAAAACAACGGCAATGGCTCCCCATGATGTTCCCGGCTATCATACTTTACCTTAAGCCCATCAAAATATGCAATCTTAACAGAGAGCGTTCCCGCATCTATCCCTAATAGTATATCCCCTTTTTCTGACATAATGAAACCCTAAAAAACTTCAGGGATCAAAAATAAGAAAACATTCTAAGCTAAAAAGTTCACCATAATTTTTTTTAAACAGAATTATTCATAAGTCAAAGCTTAAAAAAGATTAAAATTGTATCTTTGTTCCAAATTTAATTATTCATAAATTATAATTTATATAAAAAACTACCCCTATGAAGAGAAGAGTTATCATAATTGGAGCTGCAGGTAGAGATTTTCACAACTTCAACACGTATTTTCGCGGAAATGATCATTTCGAGGTTGTCGCTTTTACCGCTGCCCAGATTCCTGACATTGATGACAGGAAGTATCCTGCTGAGCTGGCAGGGGATTTATATCCGGAAGGTATTCCCATTTATTCCGAGGATAATCTTCCGAAATTGATCAAAGACCTTGAGGTAACGGACTGCGTATTTTCCTACAGTGACATTCCCTATCAGAAAGTTATGAACGTAGCCTCAATCGTAAATGCCTCCGGTGCCAACATGATGTTATTGGGAGGCAAAGAAACCATGATCAAAAGCACCAAGCCCGTTATTGCGGTAGGTGCTGTTCGCACAGGTTGTGGCAAAAGCCAGACATCACGACGCATTATAGAATTGTTAATGGAAAAAGGCTTAAAAGTTGTGGCTATACGTCACCCCATGCCTTACGGCGACCTGGTTGCCCAGAAAGTTCAGCGTTTTGCAGAAATCAAAGATCTGAAAAAGCATAAATGCACTATTGAGGAAATGGAAGAATATGAGCCTCATGTCATACGTGGCAACGTGATCTACTCCGGCGTAGATTATGAAGCCATTGTCCGGGAAGCAGAAAAAGACCCTGATGGCTGTGATGTTATCGTGTGGGATGGAGGCAATAATGACTTTCCTTTCTACCGGCCTGACCTTATGGTTACGGTAGTTGACCCTCACCGTCCGGGCCACGAGCTGAATTATTATCCGGGAGAGACTACATTACGCCTGGCTGATGTAGCTGTGATCAACAAAATGGAAAGTGCTGAGCCCAAAGGTATCGAGATCGTCAGAAAGAACATTGAAAAAATAGCGCCCGGGGCTATCGTTATTGACGGCGCCTCCCCGATCAAAGTTGATGATGCTTCCGTGATCAAAGGCAAACGCATACTGGCTGTCGAAGATGGACCAACCCTGACCCACGGGGAAATGAAAATCGGAGCAGGTACTATTGCGGCGCAAAAATACGGTGCTACGGAAATAATCGATCCACGCCCTTTCACGGTAGGGAAATTACGTGAAACATTTAAAATATATCCAAATATCGGCGCTCTGCTCCCGGCTATGGGTTATGGCGAACAACAACTCAAAGACCTGGAAGCTACTATCAATAATTCTGATTGCGACGCCGTGATCATTGGAACGCCGATCGATCTGAACCGCCTGATCAATATTAAAAAACCCAATACCCGGGTTTACTACGACCTGCAGGAAATCGGGCAACCCGATCTTAAAGGAGTAATTGACGACTTTGTAAATAAGCACACTCTTAAATAATTCGTTTTTAAAAGCGACTCTGAGCAGTCGCTTTTTTTTTATTTATGCTTCATCTAAATCCTGCAAAAAATAAAGATCAAACCAATGCAAAACAAAAGTTTTATTTCAATTAACAATCACAGCACCGAAGAGCTTATCATGCTTTTAGACCGGGCTGAGGGATTTGAGCAAAACCCTGTACAACCCTTGCTAAAGGATCACGTGATCGCCTCTTTGTTTTTTGAGCCCTCTACCCGCACGCGGCTTAGTTTTGAAAGTGCCATCAACCGCCTTAGTGGTCGTATCGTCGGCTTTACAGATGCTGCCTCCTCCAGTGTTAAAAAGGGGGAATCATTAAAAGATACTATTCTTACGGTGAGCAACTATTCCGATCTGATCGTCATGCGTCATCCGCTGGATGGTTCTGCCCGCTGGGCTTCGGAAGTAGCTTCCGTCCCTATTATTAACGCCGGGGATGGTGCGAACCAACACCCCACACAATGCTTGCTTGATTTGTACTCCATCCGCAAAACGCAAGGCTCACTGGATAACCTGCATATTGCCTTCGTGGGAGACCTCAAATACGGACGAACAGTGCATTCGCTGGTAATTGCCATGTCCATGTTTAACACTACATTCCACCTGGTATCCCCTACAGCACTAAAGCTGCCCAGTGCGGTTAAACGGTACATCAAAGAGAAAAAACTTACCTACTATCAATATACCGACCTGGAAGAAGTGATCCCAAATGTAGATATCTGCTATATGACTCGCATACAACGGGAACGCTTTGCCGACCCCATGGAATTCGAACGCGTAAAAAACACCTATCTTTTGAAAAAAAGTATGATCGAAAATTCCAGGGAAAACCTCAAGATACTTCACCCCTTGCCCAGGGTTAACGAAATCAATGAAGACGTAGACAACAGCCCTAAGGCATATTACTTTCAGCAAGCCCTGAACGGCGTATATGTAAGAGAAGCATTATTAACCTCAATACTCGGAATATAATGGAACGAAAAGAATTAAAAGTATCAGCAATCAAGAACGGAACAGTAATCGACCACTTAGCTTCCGACACTGTTTTTCAGGTAATTCGCATACTCAATCTGGACAATTCAAAAAACCCGCTCTACAGCGGAATTAACATGGAGAGCAAAAAATACGGGAACAAAGGCATTATTAAAGTAGAGAACCGCTATTTTAAAGCAGAAGAAGTTAATAAAATTGCCTTGCTGGCTCCCAAAGCTACCTTGATCGAAATTAAAGAATTTGAAGTAATCCGGAAATCCAACCTCCAAATCCCCGATACCATTGCAAAGGTAGTCAAGTGTATTAATCCCAACTGCATCACCAATAATCAGGTCGTCCCAACACATTTTATTGTGATGAATAAAGAAAATGAAGAGGAACTGAAACTCCACTGCAAATACTGTGAAAAAACCACCGCACGGGAACATATTGAGTTTTTGTAGCCGGCACTTACGGGAATCAGCCCCCACCAAAGACCGGATGATGTCAGAAAAAAATTAAGGTTCTACATTTCTAACTCATCCAGTCTTATCCATTCCATGGTATACTCATCGATCTTTTCCATAAGGCGCCCGATATCTTCGGATACTTTTTGCAACTCATCCGGCTTAAGCTCTCCACTGTTAAGTTTATGAGTAAGATGCTCTTTTTCCTCTTCCAGCCGTTCAATCTCTTTTTCCAGGAATATATACCGTTGCTTTTGTTTATAGGTAGCTTTGTTCGGGTCGCGTTTTCCGGGGTCGCGTTTTCTTTGGGCCGCCCTGGGCTTATTCGCCTGTGCCCGTTTTTCTTTCGCTTTTTTCTGAAGGCGATACCGGGTATAGTTGCCGGGGAAATCTTTCACTTTACCCTCCCCTTCAAATATAAAG
>JAWOBQ010000334.1:0-22817 GCA_046484255.1 Bacteroidales bacterium
AAAGTTACTAATTAACAATCGGGAATTATTTGATTAAATAGTGTCTGTCCATAATGTCCGATATCTGCGTTGCTGCCAAAATTTTAAATCCTCGAATACCTTAGTATACTGCGGTTTAAATTTTTTTTCACAACTTTAATTATTTTTAAAGGTGTTCAAGAGCTCACTTCGTTCCCCGATAGAAACGGGGCAAGCCTTGATCTCGAACATTCTGAACCAAACACTCGACTTTACAGACAGACACTAATTTGTTTGTCCGTGATTCGTTTAGAAAAAAGGCTATCAGGGGAGCAAAAATTTTTGGGTTGATGAGACCCCGGAGAGCGTTGGTTTTTGGGATAGTGACAGCGGGTTTTTTGCTATGTGCAGTGATGAATTTTAAGGGTTGAGATAAACTGTTGTAAAAATTTATACATTTGTTTTTTTAAAAAAGCATATATGGAAGCGAAGTGGTTGGTTATAGTGAATCCGAATGCAGGTTCCCGGAAAGGGGAGCGCGACTGGCCGGAAATATACCAATTGCTAAGGCAAAAGGACTTTTTGTTTGAGCATGTATTTTCAGAATATCACCGTCATTCCATTTCTATCGCACAGAAAGGGATTGAAAATGGGTTTCGTCACATTATTGCGGTTGGGGGCGATGGAACCATAAACGAAGTAGTGAATGGGATTTTCCGCCAAAATACGGTTCCCAGCAGAGACGTGACTCTTGCAACGATTCCTGTTGGTACAGGGAATGACTGGGGAAGGATGTTTGATATTCCCTCTTCTTATCAGGAATCCATTGATATAATCGCTGAAGGGAATACCTTTTTACAGGATGCCGGGATGGTAACCTATTGTAACGGCGAGGGGAATCGATCACGATACTTTATTAATATAGCCGGGATCGGGTTTGATGCCCTGGTAGCAAAAAAAACGAACAGCCTAAAGGAAAAAGGCAAAGGGAATACCTTTTCGTACTTAATATCTTTATTTTCAGGGCTATTGAGATATAAACACCGGAAAGCAGAAATTACTGTGGGAGAATCCCGGGAAACGATGAGCACCCATCTTTTCAGTATGAATGTCGGGATATGCCAATATAATGGAGGAGGGATGAAACAGGTGCCTAATGCTATTCCTGATGATGGATTGTTTGACTTGACGATCATCAGTAAGATGAAAAAAGTATCCATGCTCAGGCATGTGGGTAAAATATTCAAAGGAACTCATTTGAGATTACCTTCAGTGTCCAGCTATCGTACGCCAAGCGTTTTTATAGATGCCCGGTCTCCGGTCAGGCTTGAGGTCGATGGGGAATCTCTGGGGCATTCCCCGATGGAGTTTACCGTGATCCCCAAAAGCATAACGGTAGTGGTGGGAACTTGATGCCAATAAAGCGTTATTATTTGTGAAACCTTAGAAGGGCTCGGCAAAAAAGATCAGGTTTCTGTTTTTGGAGCTTGTACAGGCGAATCATAAAGTAGGAGATCTGAATTTCAGGCGCATTCCGGCAGGTTCTCCAGCGATTTTCCCGTCTCTAACAACGGGTTTCCCATTTACAAAAGTGTGTGTAATAGCCGATTTAAAGGTATGTCCTTCCAATGGAGACCAGCCGCATTTATAATGCAGGGAGTCTTTCGTCACTTCAGTGGTTTTGTTGAGGTCTATCAATACAAGATCTGCCCAGTATCCTTCTTTGATATATCCTCTTCTTTCGATGTTAAAGATTTTTGCAGGATTGTGTGCCATTTTGCTGACGATCTTTTCCAGGGAAATCAACCCCCTTTGATAAAGTTCCAGCATCATTTGCAGGGCATGCTGAACAAGGGGCCCTCCGGATGGCGCGTTGAGATAGGAGTTTTGCTTTTCCGCTAATGTGTGTGGGGCATGGTCTGTAGCAATAATATCTATCCGGTCATCCAGTACAGCCTGGAGCAGGGCTATGCGGTCTGGTTCTGTCTTAATAGCAGGGTTCCATTTTATCAGACTGCCTTTGTCTGCATAATCTGTATTGTTAAACCATAAATGATGCACGCATACTTCCGCTGTGATATTTTTCCCCCCGGCTTGTTGATGATGGCTTAATAATTTTAGCTCTTTTGCAGTGCTCAGATGTAGCACATGAAGCCGGGTGCCATATTTTTCAGCTAAGGCGATAGCTTTGGACGAAGAGAGATAACAGGCTTCTTCACTTCGTATGTGCGGATGCATTCGAAAAGGGATCTCTTTTCCATATTGCTCTATAGCTTTATGCAGGTTTGCATTGATGGTTGCTTGATCTTCACAATGAGCCGCCAGGAGGGTTTTGGTTTGGCGGAATATTCTTTCCAGGGATTGGGGGTCGTCAACGAGCATATTCCCTGTGGATGAGCCCATAAAGACTTTAAGCCCGCAGCTGTTTTTTATGTCCTGATCCCGGATAGCTTCTATATTATCGTTGGTCGCTCCAAGGTAAAAGGAATAGTTTGCCCATGATCTGCCGTCAGCCCGCCGGAATTTTTCTTCCAGCAGCTGGTTTGTGATAGCGGGAGGTTGCGTATTGGGCATTTCCATATACGAAGTGATCCCTCCTGCCACGGCTGCCTTGCTTTCTGTTTGTATATCGCCTTTATGAGTAAGACCAGGCTCTCTGAAGTGTACCTGGTCGTCAATGATCCCGGGCAACAGAAACCGGCGATGCCCTTGTATTACTTCAGCCTGGGTTTCATAATCTTCGAGAGGGCTGTCTTGTGGCAAAATATGCTTTATGAACCCGTTCTCTATATATACGCTGGCAGGAAATTGCGCGTATTCATTGACGATGATCACGTCTTTTATTAAGTAGTTCTTAACCATATGCATTATCTTTACTGGATTAAGTCTTTGCAATCATTTTAAAACAAAACTTCAGGCCTGTCCACTTAATGTAGGAAGTACTCTATCTGTTGAAAATCAGCTGTGCCCCCCCCTTCATCCTAAAGAATAACTGATTTTCAGCGGCTTCATCCTTTAGGGCCTGGGCAAAAAGCCGCTGAAAATCAAATATGACCTCTTTAGACCGGACTCTTCCATCAATAACGATATTTAGTAGACCCAAATGCCAAAACTTGCGTATTTAGTGTTTGTCCATAATGTCCGATATCTTCGTTGTTGCTCAAATTTTAAATCCTCATATACGCTAGTATACTGCGGTTTAAATTTTTTTTCACAAGCTTAATTATTTTTAAAGGTGTTCATGAGCTCACTTCGTTCCCCGATAGAAACGGGGCAAGCCTCGATCTCGAACATTATAAACCAGACACTGACTTTATTGCCAGACTCTATTTAAGGGATCAAACTATGCTGCCGGCGGCTATATTCCGGGGAATTGTCTTTCCGGACGATTGCTATAGATTCCCTTTTTCCGGTATAATCCGGTATAATATGGTGCCTTAGGTTGTGGTTATTTAATTTTGGGGTATTTTCTCCGGAAACTTTTAAGTTTCATGCTAATCACCCCAAAAATGGCTTCTTTAAAGATCGACATATCCATTTTGGATTCCCCCCGAGTACGATCGGTGAATATAATGGGGATTTCGATGATATTAAACCCCATTTTACTGGCCGTAAATTTCATTTCTATCTGAAACGCATATCCGGTAAAGCGAATCTTATCCAGCTCGATATTTTCCAGCACCTGCCTGGTATAGCATTTAAACCCGGCAGTGGTATCTTTAATTCCCAGTCCGGTAATAAGCTGCACATATTTTGAAGCAAAGTAAGACATCAGCACGCGGCCGATCGGCCAGTTCACAACATTAACCCCCGAAATATATCTTGAGCCGATGGCCAGGTCGGCCCCCTGCCGGGCGCAAGCATCATATAACCGGGGCAGGTCTTCCGGATTATGGCTAAAATCAGCATCCATCTCGAAAATATAAGAGTAATCGTTTTTTAAGGCCCAGCGGAATCCATGAATATAAGCAGTCCCCAGCCCAAGTTTGCCCTGGCGTTCTTCAATAAACAAACGGCCGGCAAATTCTTTTTCGATCAATCGTTTAACAATATCTGCAGTGCCATCCGGAGAATTATCATCAATGATCAATACATGAAAATCCTTGTCAAGAGAAAATATTTTGCGAATAATATCTTCAATATTTTCCTTTTCATTGTATGTTGGTATGATTACTATGCTATCTGTCACGGCATAAATTTTTTAGAATTCACAAAGGTAATAAAGCCTGAAACAATTCTGCCGTATTTCGCGATAAAAAATTATTGCTTTTCCCAGCGGAATGATTCAATTAGCTGATTGATATCTTTTTCCACAAAATCTATAACCGGAGCCAGGGAGTCGTTATTGGGTTTTACATTAAAATAGAGAACTCCGCGGATAAAATTATCGGTGCTGTCGGTAAGAAAAAATTGTATGGGTGTGGCAGTCCCTGTTCCTTTGATCTCATAAACCAGCCCGTACACATTGGCCGTGTCATTTTTAAACTTCCTGGTTTTTATCGTATTTGCTTTAGGAACATGTTTATGCACGAATTCGTGGGAATCTTCAATATACTGCCTGATATTGTTGTCTACTTTCTTATAGGTTAAGTGAATAGTTCCTTTGAAATCAGGGAAATATAGATTCATCCAGTTGTGTTGGGTTTTGGTGACCTGATCCTGGCTGGGTTTGGCATATCCGGGATATTCAAATGAATACGCCAGGTTGCTGTCGAGCCGCACATATTCCTTTTGCGGAGTGGCAATTCGAAAGTATCCTTTTGGTTTGGGTTGATGATCATCGTTCTGACGGCATGCAAATAATGCAAGAACCAGCATTGCTGCCGTAAAAAACTGCCATAGTATTTTATTCATGTACTTTAACTATTATTCGTGTGATTCTTCGATCGCTGACATTTTGAACGATAAAAGTGAACATTTCGTGTTTTACTTCTGTGCCTTTTTCAGGGATATGACCCAGTTTTTCCAGCAAAAAGCCGGCAAGTGTATCTGCTTCTCCCCGCACATCTTCAAAGATATGATTATCCACTTGCATGGCTTTGCAGAAATCATTCAGCAATACTTTCCCTTCAAATAAGTATTCCCCTTCTCCGAGTTTTTTAAAAATAAAATGGTTTTCTTCCGGGTCGAATTCATCAATAATCTCGCCTACAATTTCTTCAATAACATCTTCCATGGTAATTATCCCGGAGGTTCCCCCATATTCATCAACGACGATGGCCAGATGGATCTTTTTTTCCTGAAATTCCAGTAACAGGTCACTGATCTTTTTATTTTCCGGAACAAAGAATGCCGGCCGGATATAACTATTCCACTTAAAATCGTCTTTTTTATCAAGGCTGCCCAGAAAATCTTTTATATAGATCACCCCCTGTATGTTGTCAAAGCTATCACGATACACAGGGATCCTGGAATAGCCTGACTCGTTGATGATCTTTAACACATTCGTATACGACTCAGACTCTTCAATTGCGATCACATCTACACGGGATTTCATAATCTCTTTTACTTCGATATCCCCGAAACGGGCAATCCCTTTCAGTATCTTTTGCTCTTCGGTTTCATTCTCCGAGGGTTCATCATTTCGTGTCAGCTCTATAGCATTATTCACATCGGCCATCGTTACCTGGTGGATATTGGCCTTCATCCGCTTGTCAATGGATGAAGTAGAATACACCAGCAAGCTGCTTAGCGGACTGAAAATTTTTCGTAAGATCATCAGGGGAGCGGCCATAAAACGTGCAAACGTATAGGAAGCATGTGCGGCATATACTTTGGGCATAATTTCTCCGAAAAGTAACAATAGCGCTGTTAATACAACTATCTGTATTAGAAAAGTCAATACCGGATTCCCGGAAATAAAAAAGAGCTCCTGGGTTATAAAGGTTCCCAGAATAACTATGCCAACATTGATGAAATTATTGGCGATCAATATCGTGGCCAGTAATTTTTTGGGTTGATCCAGTAATGCCAGAACAGTTTTGTCTATGGTTTTCTTTCCTTTTTTATAGTGAAATTTTTCAGGGACGATAGAAAAAAAAGCGGTCTCTGATCCGGATATCAAAGCGGAAAAGAAAATAAGCAGCAACATGATACCCAATGCAATAGATGCTTCCGCCGAAAGGGTATTAAAGACTGCACTTTCCTGCATGTATACCAACCCTTGTCTAAAGGGCTCTGACTCTTCTTCCATTATTATGATCACCTTTGGTTTTCAATTACAAAAGTAAATAATTTTTTTTATCTTACTACCGGGGAAGTTTTTTAATTTTGCTTCCAAAACCGGAAGCCGGGATCCGGAAAAAATGCCGGAACATTTAGGGATAAGAAAAAAAAAAGAAATATGGGCAAGATCGTTAGTGGGATACGCCCCACCGGGAATTTACATTTGGGGAATTATTTCGGGGCGGTGAAAAATTTTTTACGCCTTCAGGAAACATATGATTGTTATTTTTTTATAGCAGATTATCATTCGCTTACTACTCATCCCAGGCCTGAAGACCTCAGCGGCAGTGTTCAACAAGTACTGGTAGAATATTTGGCGTGTGGATTGGACCCGGAAAAAGCGGTCTTATACCTTCAAAGTGATGTTCAGGAAGTCGCCGAGTTATATTTGTTGATGAATATGAATGTCTATTTAGGCGAGTTGCAGCGGGTGGTTTCATTTAAAGAGAAGGCCCGTCAACAGCCCAATAACGTGAATGCCGGTTTACTGACCTATCCGGTGTTGATGGCGGCTGATATTTTGCTGCATAAAGCACAAAAGGTGCCGGTTGGGAAAGATCAGGCGCAGCACCTGGAGATGACCCGCAACTTTGCCCGGCGATTTAATAATTTATACCGGACAAAGTATTTCCCCGAGCCTGAAGCTTTTAATTTTGGGGATCAACTGGTAAAAGTGCCGGGCCTGGATGGAAGTGGCAAAATGGGTAAATCGGAAACAGGCAATAATGCGGTTTTCCTGGCAGATGACCTGAACATAACACGGAAAAAGATTATGCGGGCAGTTACCGATGCCGGGCCTACAGAAGAAAATCAGGAAAAGCCGGAGGCAATAAAAAATCTGTTTGCCTTAATGGAGATTGTTTCTCAAGAGGATACCGTACGATATTTTGAGGATCAATATAATCGGTGCCGAATTCGTTATGGCGATATGAAAAAGCAACTTGCCGATGATGTAATAGCGTTTGTCGAGCCTTTAAATAAGAAAATAAAGGAATTGCATCAAGATACGGATTATCTTAACCGGGTGCTGAAACATGGAGCCGAACGAGCTAAAGAAAGTGCCCGGAAAACTGTTCTGGAAGTTAGAGAAATTATCGGATTTAAAAACAGGAATTTCTAATTATGAAACCCTTTAAAAACCTTTTCCCTTTGGTGTTATGGTTGTTAAGGCTGGCCTTGGTGCTTGTGGTATATGTTCGTTTTTTTGAGAACCTGAAAGCCTTTAACTATAATAGCTTATCCTTTTTTATTTCAGCAGCCTTTACCCTGTTTGCCTTGCTTTTGTTGGTCGGAGGGTTTGGTAGAAAACATGGCCTGACTATGCTTTCCGGAATGGTGATCGCAGTGTTATCTGTATATCAAATGATACAGTTGAATTTTGTAACCGGGCATAGCCTGGCTTTGTATAGCCTGATGACTGTTGCTGGTTTGGTATTTGTTAGCAATGGTAACCGGAAATGAAATAGCGCTTTGAGTTTTTTGAGCTTGACAGTTTGACAGGAATTGTGTATTTTTAGCGCCTAAAAACTATCATAATGGGAAAACGGCGTCCTTTATCGCTTTTTACGGAATGGTTTCTGAAAATAACGGGAATACTGTATTTGTTTTTTTTGTTTTTCCCAACAGACACAACGAATATATTTGCCGGAGAATTTTGGACGAGTACGCTGAATTTATTTTATTTTATTTTATTTCTGATTATTTCCGTGGTTTTGATCATTCCCTCAAAGATGACTTTTCGGATTATCTGCTTTCTTATACTTAGTATTTCATCGTTTTTAAAAATGTTGATACTCCTTTATGATGAAGGGTTTCACTCGTCAATGCCTTTATTTTTGATGATCTTTGCCCTGGCTGTATACAATATGGTACGCATATATCTAAATAAGAAACCCCGCTAACAGGAAGGGATATCTATAAAATGCGAGGCTTATTGATGAGATACAAAAAAGACTTTTCTGAAAATTTAAAATAATTTGCGTTAATTTTCCCAAAAGTTTGATCTTTGCCCCGGCAAATCATATGAGCTTAATAGATTCATGTTCGATAAAAAAATAACGGAGCAAACCGGAGAGCGGGTTGTTTTAGTGGGTGTTATTACAGGGAAGACTGATAAGTCAAGGATTGAAGAGTACCTTAATGAGCTGGCTTTTTTGGTAAATACAGCCGGGGGTACAGTATATGAACAGTTTGTACAGCAGGTGTTTAAGCCGAATCCCCATACCTTTGTCGGGAGTGGCAAAATTCGGGAAATAGCTGAATATGTGGCAGCGCATAATATGGATACTGTTGTGTTTGATGATGAGTTGACTCCCTCACAATTGCGAAATATTGAAAAGGAATTGAATTGTAAGGTATTAGACCGTACGAATTTGATTTTGGACATTTTTGCCCAGCGGGCCCGTACGGCTCATGCAAAAGTTCAGGTAGAACTGGCGCAGTATCAATACCTTTTGCCACGTTTAACGGGAATGTGGACTCACCTTTCCAAACAAAAAGGAGGAATAGGAATGAAAGGACCGGGCGAACGGGAAATTGAAACCGACCGCCGGATTGTGCGGGAAAGAATTACTAAACTTAAACGCCAACTGAAGCAAATCGATAAACAAAAGAAAACCCAACGTAAAAACCGTGGAAAATTGGTGCGCGTGGCTCTGGTGGGCTATACCAACGTGGGAAAATCAAGCCTGATGAACCTGTTAACGAAGGCAGAGGTCTTTGCAGAAAATAAATTGTTTGCCACCCTGGATACCACAGTGAGAAAAATAGCTATTGGAAACCTTCCGTTTTTGCTTTCGGATACCGTGGGGTTTATCCGAAAGCTTCCTCACAGCCTGGTGGAATCGTTTAAATC
Source organism: Bacteroidales bacterium (assembly GCA_046484255.1). Classification (GTDB taxonomy): domain Bacteria; phylum Bacteroidota; class Bacteroidia; order Bacteroidales; family PWNQ01; genus PWNQ01. The sequence continues at coordinate 9,038 of JAWOBQ010000334.1, forward strand.
AACCCTGGATGAAGTGCGCGAGGCCGATATCATTATTCATCTGGTAGATGTTTCTCATCCTGACTTTCAAGAGCAGATCCATGTAGTCGATGAAACCCTGGCTGAAATTGGAAGTAGCCAAAAGGATTATATTCTTGTCTTTAATAAGATTGATATGTATCCCGGAAAGGAAGAAAATTTTGAAATGTTGGTAGAAACGGATCAAAAAACGCAGCTGCCTTTGGAACAGCTTAAAAAATCCTGGATGGCCGGGGTAAATTGCCCGGTGCTTTTTATTTCTGCCAAAAAGAAAATAAATATCGACGAACTACGAAAAGTACTCTATAAAGAAGTAAAAAAGATACATGCATCACGATACCCCTATGATGATTTTTTATACTGAAAGGGGATCGGAAAGAACTTTAGGGATAAAGGGACTCCAGGATTAATGCTTGAGTTCGGTCTAAAAAGTGCAAGTTTGGTTTTTAGTGGCTTTTTGCCACGAACCCTAAAGGGAGAGAAGCCGCTGAAAATCAGCCCCCCTTTAGGGATGGTTCAAAGCTGATTTTCAGCGGGTGTAATACATTTTGAGTTTTTAGACCAGGCTCATGGGTGTAATTTTTTATAAAATTCCGGGGATAATGTAGCTTTATTGTATTTTTGCCATTAAAATTTGGATTTGTGATATGAATATTATTATAGCAGGCGACGGAGAAGTTGGATTCCACATGGCCAAGATGTTAAGTGATGTCAAGCATAATATCACGGTTGTGGATCCACACCGTGATCTTTTGGAACTGGTTGAGGCCAGTAATGACTTACTGGCAATAACAGGGGATTCTACTTCAATTAAAATATTGGAGAAGGCCGATGTAAAACATGCTGATCTGGTACTTTCGGTATTGCATGATGAGCAGATTAATATTGTTACGTGTATTCTGGCCAAAAAATTAGGGGCCAGCCGGGCTATCGCCCGGGTGAATAATCCGGAATATCTGACTAAGGAAAATAAAGCCCTTTTTAATGCTATCGGCGTTGATGCTATTGTAAGCCCGGAAAGTATAGCGGCCCGGGAGATCATTAATTTGCTGCACCACTCGGCCATGGGAGAAACATTTGATTTTTCCCAGGGGAAGTTGTCTTTTTTTATGATACCCCTTGATAATAAGGCCAAAGTTATCGGAAAAACATTGACGAAGATAAACAGTGAGTATGGGAGCCTTGGATTCCGGGCCGTGGCAATCCACCGGGAAGGGCATACTATTATCCCCCGGGGCGAAGATGAATTTCAGGAGTATGATATGGCTTATGTGATCTCGAAACCTGACTGGATCGGCAAAGTGATGGAACTGGCCGGGAAAGAAAGTATTAAGGTTCGTAAAGCGATGATCATCGGCGGCGGACGTATCGGACGGTTCACAGCAAAACAAATGGAAAACGAGATCACAATTAAATTAATTGATTATGATAAAGATCGCTGTGAATCCCTTTATGAAACCCTGGATGAAACGCTTATTATAAATGGAGACGCACGGGAGATTGAACTGCTGGAAGAAGAAGGCATTAAAAATATGGATGCCTTTGTTGCTGTTACCAATGATTCTGAAACAAATATTCTGACGTCTTTGCTGGCTAAGCGTATGGGGGTTAAAAAGGTAATCGCACTGGTAGAGAATATAGAATATATCAATATAGCTCAAAGTATAGGCATAGAAACCATTATTAACAAAAAGCTTATTACCGCCTCGTATATTACCCGGTTTACTTATGATGCGGAGGTGGCTAATCTTAAGTGCCTTAGTGGTATTAATGCGGAAGTATTGGAGTTTGTTGTTAAGCCGGATGCCAAAGCCACGAAAAAACCGGTTAAACAATTGCAATTCCCCAAGAATGCTATAATTGGCGGCATTATCCGGGGAAATGAAGGCTTGATCGCTACAGGGGATCTTCAAATTCAAGCGAAAGACCGGGTGGTTGTTTTTGCCTTGCCGGAAGCTATTCATAAATTGAACCGGTTTTTCAATTAATAGGAACAATATGTAATTTGGTTTTGCCAATCCGAAATATCAATTAGTAATGCCTCAGATCAGCAAGTTAAATATAAAGGCGATTCTCAGGATATTGGGAACCGTAATTGTTATAGAAGGGCTGTTTATGCTTACTTCTTTGGGTTTTTCCTATTATTACGGGGGAGAGGATTTTAAAGCGTTGTTGATTTCCGGTGGGCTTACGGTTTTTGCCGGAATACTTTTGTATGCAGTGGGGAGAAACAGCCGGGAAAAAACGGTAGGTAGGCGGGAGGCCTATGTGATTGTTTCGTTTACATGGGTGTTGATCTCACTTTTCGGAGCTTTGCCTTTTGTTATAAGTGGGGCTATTCCGGCTTATACGGACGCCTTTTTTGAAAGCATGTCGGGCTTTACTACCACCGGGTCTTCCATCCTTACGGATATCGAAAGTTTACCCAAAGGCATACTGTTTTGGCGTAGCTTAACCCACTGGATTGGAGGAATGGGGATTATTGTGCTATCACTGGCGATTTTGCCTTTTTTGGGGATTGGAGGAATGCAACTTTTTGCTGCAGAAGTTCCCGGACCCACCCCCGATAAGCTTCACCCCAGAATTGCAGGGACCGCTAAGCGCTTATGGGGGATTTACCTGCTGCTGACTGTAGTGCAGGCTATTTTGTTACTTTTAGGAGGCATGGACTTCTTTAATGCATTGTGCCATACTTTTGGAACAGTGGCTACCGGAGGATTCTCTCCACAAAATGACAGTATTGCAAGTTTTTCTCCCTATCTTCAATATGTGATAATCCTTTTTATGATACTGGCAGGGGTTAATTTTGCCTTGCATTATTTGACGCTTACCGGCAGGTTTCGGCAGGTTTGGAAAAATGAGGAGTATCGCTATTACCTGAAGTTGTTGTTTGGAACAACAGTTGTGATTGCCGTTTTATTATTTTTAAATACCGGGATGAATGGAGAAAAAGCCTTTCGGGATGCCCTTTTTCAGGGAGTATCTATTATTACGACAACAGGATTTGTTACTACCGACTATCTCAGTTGGCCCTCGTTTATATGGATTTTTCTGTTTTTTCTTATGTTTACAGGTGGCTCGGCCGGGTCTACAGGCGGTGGAATAAAAATTGTACGGCAGCTTATGTTATGGAAAATCATTGCAGTAGAAATGAGAAGATTAATACATCCCAGGGCAATTATCCCGGTACGATTAAATGAGAAAGCAGTGCCACGGGAAATTGTCTCTAATATCATGGCCTTTTTGTTGATCTATTTGTTGATCTTTGGGTTAGGAACCCTGATAATGGTGCTTTTAGGACTGGACCTTGACACAGCAATAGGATCAGCGATTGCTACGTTAGGCAATATCGGTCCGGGAATTGGAAATGTCGGGCCGGTAGAAAATTTTGCCCACATTCCGCTGGCGGGGAAATGGGTCCTTTCATTCCTGATGCTTCTGGGAAGATTGGAACTGTTTACTGTTTTAGTATTACTTTCGCCAAAGTTTTGGACGGATTAAACCAGGATAGGTTAAAATGGACAGGCGAGCGGGGTGAAGTTTGCAGATTGCGGAACAACCAATTTTTGAATGATTGGGCATGGATGATCATTCGGCGGGGCGCCCCTGACAAAGTATTATTGGTTGAGGCGGGTGGATTTGAATTGAGAACGTATTTTTTTGTTAAAGACATATAATCGAGTACAACAGGCAAAAAAACTCCGGATGAAAATATCTGCGGTCATTATTACATACAATGAAGAGCATAACATTAGCAGGTGCCTGGAGTCTTTACAAAAGGTTGCTGATGAAGTTATTGTAGTTGACTCATACTCTTCCGACCGTACGGAGGAGATATGCCGGAGCTTTGAGTTGCGTTTTATTCAACATGCCTTTGAGGGGCACATCGAACAGAAAAATTTTGCCATGCAACTGGCCGCAAATGATTTTGTCCTTTCTCTGGATGCCGATGAAGCACTGTCTGAAGCGTTAAGGGAGTCTTTGTTGAGGGTTAAGCAAGAACAGGAGAACAAACATGAAGACGCCTATACGATGAACCGGTTAACCTGTTATTGCGGGAAATGGATCCGTTATTCAGGATGGTATCCGGATACGAAAGTCCGGCTGTGGAATAAACATAAAGGGCGCTGGGGCGGAATAAACCCCCATGACAAAGTGGTCTTACAGCAAGGGGCCGGGAGCCGGCATTTAAAAGGAGACTTGTTACACTACTCTTTCAATACCATTGAAGAACACGTTAATCAGATCAATGCTTTTACCAGTATTTCGGCCAATGCATTGATCACAAAAAATGGAGCGGTTGTATTCGTAAAAATGCTTTTTAGCCCGTGTATACGTTTCCTTAGGGATTATTTTTTCAAACAGGGCTTCCGGGACGGCTTGTATGGATTTATTATATGTAAAAACACTGCATATTCGAGATTTTTGCGTTATGCAAAATTATATCAATTAATTGTAAAGCCGGCAGACAAATTGATCTGCGAAAAGAAAGCGGGAAAAAACAATAAAAGGGAAAACATCCATTAGATTATTATTTTCATATGTTTAAACTGATAAAAAAACTACTTTATAATAGGGCAATAAACAAAGCTATATTTGGCGAGCGGATGTATTTTTTTGGCTTGATTTTGTTAGCGGTTTCCTTGCCTTTATCAAAATTCACCATTAGTATTTCACAATTTATCATTGCTATTGGATGGCTTTTCAGCAGTCGAATTTGGCAAAGGGTGCGATATTTTTTAAAGACACCTTCTGCCTGGATGATCTCCGGGATATATATTCTTTTTGTGCTGGGGATGTTATATTCCACAAATTTTGAGCATGGCCTGAAGGAATTACGAATTAAGCTTCCCTTGTTAATATTACCATTTATGATAGCCACGGCACCTCCGTTGAGTCGGCGGCAGTGGAATTTTGTGATGGGATTTTTTGTGGCTTCGGTATTGGGAGCTTCTTTTGTTTCCACTTATATTCTGGCAACAACCGATATATTGGATACACGCAATATCTCTCCTTATATTTCCCATGTTCGTTTTGGGCTTATGTTGAGCCTGGCATTTTTCACCTGTGTGTTTTATGCCTATAAAACTATGTTATGGTCTTTGCGATTCCTGATGATTATACTGGCAGCCTGGATTGTTATATTTCTGGTGTTGCTGGAAGCTGTCACAGGGTTGGGCATAACGGTGGTCCTGGGAATCGGGATGCTTATTGTAATGGCCTTAAAAGAAGGGAAACCGTGGGTGCGTTTTAGTTTTGTGGGGTCTTTGGTAGTCCTTCTGATTTTAGGCATTTTCTTCACGAACCGCATAATTTCTGAAGAGCTTAAGGCGCCTCAGGTGGATTTCAGCAGCCTGGAGGATACAACGGCCCGGGGGAATCCATATTATCATGATAGCAGCAGCACCTGGCATGAAAACGGGCATTATATTTACCTCTATATCTGTGAAGAAGAAATGAAGAAAGAATGGAATAAACGCAGTGATATCCCTTACGGGGGAAAGGATCATCAGGATCACCAGATTAAAAATACCTTGATCCGTTTTCTTAATTCCAAGGGGATGCGTAAAGACGGGGACGCAGTTCAACAATTAAGTGAAGAAGAAGTAGCAGCTATTGAAAACGGAATAGCCAATATCAATTATATGCGGCGCTCCTCTTTCCGGGCAAGGCTGTCGCAGATCATTTATGAATATAAGAATTACCGTCAACAGGGGAACCCGGGAGGGCATTCTGTAATGCAGCGATTGGAATACTGGAAAGCCGCTATAGGAATCATTCATGATCATCCCTGGATTGGCGTGGGAACAGGTGATATCAATGATGCCTTTAATGAACAATATAAAAAAATGAGCAGTCAACTTGAAAGAGAGTTCCGGCTCCGGGCACATAATCAGTATCTTAGGGTTGGTGCTGCTTTAGGGCTGATAGGGCTTGCCTTGTTTCTCTTGTTTTTATTGTATCCCGTTTTTGCTGCAAAAGCCTGGGAAGAGGGGCTTTTTATGGTATACTTCTTTATCGTTCTTATGTCCATGCTCACGGAAGATACACTGGAAACCCAGGTGGGAGCCACATTTTTTGCCTTTTTCTTTGCATTCCTGCTTTGGGGAAGAAGAAATATCTTTATGAAGAATTAATGATGGTTTGTAGTTGGTCTGCTGACCGCTGTAGAGTGAAGCGTGAAGAAGCTTCACGATATGCGCATTTCCCCATTTCAAGGCGTTTTTGAGGGTGGTGCCACAGATAGAGTATTTTTTCCTTAAATTTTTCGAGTTGGCCCCACGGGATCAAATAACCAGTCTTGTTATTGCTGATGATCTCCGGATTTGAACTGATATCAAAAGCAATAACAGGTTTTTGATGAAGCATGGCTTCAACCATTACATAACCAAAACCCTCCCAGCGGGAAGGAAGCACAAAGATATCTATTTCCCGGTAGAATGCATTCAGGCTGGTCTGAAAATCTTTTAACTTTACTTTTTCCGATAAGCCCTGTTTTTCTATTTCGGATTGCAGCCTGCCCTTTAGCGGTCCATCTCCTGCAATATGAATCTCAAAATCATTGATTTCTGTTTGTAAAAGCCCCGCCAGCGTTAGTAAGAACTCCTGCCCTTTCTGATATACCATTCGTCCGGCATTTCCGATGATAAGCTTGCCCGAACCGGCCTTTGCTTCAGGCGTTGGAATATCCTTTATCCCGTTATAAACCACATGAATCTTTTCAGGCGCTATTAAGGTTCTTTTTTGATTGATTAAGGCTTTTGTGGCTTCTGAATTGGCGATCACTCCCGTTAGGATTCTGCTGAAAAAATATCGGTTGATGCGATGTGGAGTAACGGGTAAAGCCGTTCCACGCCGGTATAATATGGAGCCTACTCCTGCCTTATGGGCAGCCATTCCCCCTGCTTTCATGTCTGCCGGTAAATTTAAAATAACGGTCTTTACCGAAAGCCGAAGCATTTTCTGCTTGACGAGCAGGATATGTATCGGATTTAAAAAAGAAAACCTGCCTGTGGCTATCCCCGTAACAGGAATATCCGCTGAAATACACCGTTCTAATAAGCGCCCCGATGGATGCGCAAATACATGAACCAAATACCCGCGCCTGAATAATTCCTCTGCCATCTCAAAATGCCACTTTTCACCCCCTCCCCAGGATCTGTTGGTGTTATAAAAAAGTATGGTCTTTGGTTCTTTCATGGTTTTTTGTCAAGGCTATCTGAGAATGGTGCGCCCAAGCTTCTTTGCAATTGACCTCACTTTATCATTGAGAATGCTGATCTGCTTCAGTAAAATGGATATATCTTCGCTGTCCTTTTCGTTATCCAGTTCTTTTAGTTGCTTTTCAAGCTTTTGCTTTTGCTGCTTTAATTTATCCAGCTTAAATGAATGTAATGATTGGATGATGGTTTTTTCCAAAACATCGGATTCTTTCAGGATATAGATCTTATGTTTGTTTTTCCAGTTTTCACTTAGCTCAAAACGTTCATTAAGTAAATCGATGGCGGTGTCTGCTATGGTTTTATCCTCATGCTGTGTAATTTTTTTATTACTTTCAACCCTTCCTTTGTCGATATAATCCTTGTATATATCGAATATATTTTGATACTCCGGGATGGTAAAAGAAATTTCATCTTCTCTCAGGTCTGAAACAATGGCTTCAGCTACATTCAATTTCACCGGCTCTTGATTCTCTTCCAGGTTTTGTAAATTTTCTTTGGAAGGAGTAAAAAACCGGTTTCCGTATGCCAGCAGAATGCGTATAATATTTTTTTCCTGGCTTTCTATGCCTTGTATATCGGGGTCTTTTTTGTCGGTCGTGTATTTTTCTGCTATTGATTCCTGTTTATGAGCCTGGGATTGCTGCTCAGATGGCTTTCTGTATTTGTTGCGCAGTAATTTATTGAGTTCATTCATCAGGGTTTCTTCCTGAATATCAAGGATATTGGCGCATTCGGTTACATAAACGGTTCTTTTTATTTGATCGGGGATCTTGCTGATGGTTTCAACAATATCTTTGATCAGTCCGGCCCTTTTCATGGGGTCATCATCAGTTTCTTTGAGTAAGATACCGGTTTTAAAAACGATAAAGTCGTTTGCTTTTTCTGAAATAAAGGTTTTAATTTCTTCAGAGCGGTTTTTTCTGGCGAAGGAATCCGGATCTTCCCCTTTTGGGAAAAGCACGATTTTCACATTCATTGCCTGTTCGAGGATCATGTCAATTCCCCGGAACGAGGCCTTTAACCCTGCTTCATCGCCATCAAACAGGATGGTAATATTTTCGGTATACCTTTTAATGAGGTTAATCTGCTCTTTCGTAAGTGAAGTTCCGGAAGATGCGACTACGTTTTCAATACCGGCCTGTGAAAGGGAGACCACATCGGTATATCCTTCTACCAGAAGGCAGTTGTCTTCTTTGGAAATGGGCGTACGCGCAAAATGGATGCCGTAGAGGATTTTACTTTTGTTGTAAATTTCAGTTTCCGGAGAATTGACGTATTTCGGTATCTTCTTGTCCGTGCTTAGGGTACGTCCTCCAAAAGCAATCACGCGCCCGGAAATGTTATGGACCGGAAAGATTACCCGATTTCTGAACCGGTCGAAGGCACGATTTTTTTTTGAAATGGTAAGGCCGGCTTTGGTCAGGTAATTCAGTTTATGCCCCTGGTTCAAAGCAGTAGCTGTCAGGTCATCCCATTTTTCAGGGCTGTATCCCAGTTGGAATTTTTCAATGATAGCATCCGTAAAGCCGCGGTTACGGAAGTAAGCAAGCGCTATCGACTTGCCTTCGTCGGAATTCCAGAGGCGATCACAAAAGTGTTTGGCCGCAAAGCTGTTTATCGTATATAAGGATTCCCGCTCTTTTTCTTCTTCTTTTTCTTCTTCGTTGGATTCAGTTTCTTCGATATGAATATTATATTTATTTGCCAGGTAACGCAATGCTTCGGGGAAAGTGTACTTTTCATGCTCCATTAAAAAACGGCTAGCATCGCCTGAGGCATCACAGCCAAAACATTTATAGAATCCTTTGGAAGGGCTGACAGTAAAAGAAGGTGTTTTTTCGTTGTGAAAAGGGCATAATCCTATCAGGTTTGCCCCTCGTCGTTTTAATGTGACAAACTCTCCCACAACGTCTTCAATGCGGGCTGCATTTTTGATTTCTTCTACGGTTTCTTTTTTGATCACTGTTCCAAAAATTACAAGCTCCCGGGAAATTTTATATCCTTAATATTTAGTTGTAAAGATTTTTTCCCGTTCCAATGATTTTCTTCAATGTGATAGCAAATATTAAAGGGCATGCCTTTATTAATTTTATCAAATTGATGCCCTTGCTGAAAAGCGATGGCCGGAAACTGGAGGTCATAAGAATCTGGATTGGTGGCATTGAATTTCAGATGATTTTTCCCGACAATTTTCGCGTTGCCGCTGTCTACTATCCGTTCCGTTAGAAAAACAGGAGACATATTTCCGGGTCCAAAAGGTTCAAATTTTTTCAGGATACGAAAAAACTTGTTGTTGATTGCTTGCAGGGGAAGCTCCTGGTCGATTTCTATCTCCGGAGTCATTTGTTTTTCACTGATATGTGCTATGGCATATTCTTCAAATTGACGGGTAAAAGGCTCCAGGTTTTCGGGTTTCATGGAAAGGCCGGCCGCATATTTATGCCCTCCGAAGTTTTCCAGCAAGCTACTGCAACTGGAGATGGCCTGATAGATATCAAAGTCTTTAATGGAACGTGCTGATCCGGTGATCAATCCATTGGTAGACATCGTCAGTACGATTGTGGGTTTGTAAAACGTTTCGATCAGGCGGGAAGCGACAATCCCAATGATCCCTTTATGCCAGTTCTCATTATATATTGTGATACTTTTTCTTCCTGCATATAGTTTCCCTTCGGAGATTAGTTTATGGGCCTGCTCTGTGATTGAAAGATCCAGTTCTTTCCGGTCTTTGTTGTTTTGATTTATTTCTTTTCCAATGCGTTCAGAAAATAATTTATCTTCACATATCAATAGTTCCACCGACTGGTTGGCATCTTTCATCCTGCCGGCAGCGTTTATTCTTGGGCCAATCACAAAAATCAGATCGCTAATGCAGAGCTCTTTGTTGAAAATAAATTCATCCTCCGGTTTAGCGTTAAACCGGCGTTTGATATTGCTGTATTCCAAAATGGTTTCTATTCCGGGCCTGGGATTTTGGTTGATGCGTTTGAGTCCATAATATGCCAGGATCCTGTTTTCTCCGGTGACAGGCACAATATCTGAAGCAATACTGATGGCAACCAGGTCCAGATATTCATGTAATTCCTCAAAGGGAATGTCCATATGCTGTGCAAATGCTTGTATTAACTTAAACCCCACCCCGCAACCACTAAGTTCTTTATAGGGGTACTCATCTCCTTCCCGCTTTGGGTCTAAGATTGCATGGGCATCCGGAAGGTTGTTGCCGGGAAGGTGATGGTCGCAGATGATAAAATCAATCTGCTTTTGGTTGGCATATTTAATTTTATCTATGGCTTTAATGCCGCAATCCAGGGAAATAATCAGTGAAAATTCGCGGGTATAGGCATAGTCGATGCCTTTATAGGAAATCCCATAGCCTTCTTCATACCTGTCGGGGATATAAAAGCTGATATTCCGGTGGTATTTTCTCAAAAAAGAGACTACCAATGCTACAGAGGTGGTTCCGTCTACGTCATAGTCTCCGTAAACAAGAATTTTTTCGTTGTTGCCCAATGCGGTTTCCAAACGCTGTATAGCCTTGTCCATATCCTTCATCAAAAAAGGATCATGGAGATGGTCCAGGCTGGGATGAAAGAAATTATTCACCTTTTCGCATGTATCCTTTCCCCTTTGGACAAGTAAACCGGCAATGTATTTTTCAACGTTTAATTCATTGACCAGGCGATCAATAGCCTGGTTATCTCCCTTGTCTTTTTTTACCCATCGCTTGTCCATAAAAACATGTTCAAAATTTCAGGTAAAGGTAATAATTTTCGTCCTCGGGCAATAGGGTTTTGCCAATAAGCTTTTAACAAAATTATCAAAAAAGCTTTAATCTGTTGGCATAGAAAACTTATTCTTTCAAAAGAATTTTTCCTGTCATTTCAGATGGGATATCAATATTCATTACCTTTAAGATGGAAGGAGCAATATCCGCGAGCTTTCCCTGTGGTTTCAGCTTTTTATATTTGCTGTTTATCAAAAACAGGGGCACCGGGTTCATGGAGTGGGCGGTATTGGGGGATCCGTCTTCATTCACGGCATGGTCTGCATTTCCATGGTCGGCTGTAAGGAAGACCGCATAGCCGTTTTCGACGGCTGTATTGCAGACTGTTTTAACAGCATCATCCACTGTTTCCACGGCTTGGACAATAGCCTCATAAACTCCCGTATGCCCTACCATGTCAGGGTTGGCAAAGTTCAGGCAGATAAAATGGTAATGTTGTTCCTGCAAGGCCTTAACTACGGCATTTTTCACCTGCGGGGCACTCATTTCAGGCTGCAGATCATAGGTGGGAACCTTCGGGGAGGGGATCATGCTGCGGTATTCATTATCAAAAACTTCTTCCCGGCCCCCGGAGAAAAAGAAAGTAACATGGGCGTATTTTTCAGTCTCTGCAATGCGAAGCTGGTTGAGGTTGTTTTTTGAAATGATTTCCCCCATGGTATTTTTCAGGTCTTGTTTTGGAAAGATCACGTGTACATTTGTAAAAGTCTCATCATAGCGGGTCATAGTAACATAGTATAAATCGAGGGTTTCCATTCCTTCCGCTTGCATATCCTTCTGGGTGAGTACCGTAGTGATCTCACGCAGGCGGTCGGTGCGAAAATTAAAGCATATTACTACATCGCCCTGCTGTAGAGTGCCTAAGGGGGTTCCATTGGTGTCAGTAACGACCATAGGCTTAATAAACTCATCGGTAATCCCCTTAGCGTAAGAATTCCGTATGCCTTCTACAGGATTTTTGACAGGTTCTCCCTTGCCTTTTACCATCAGATCATAGCCCAGCTTGATACGGTCCCAGCGCTTGTCACGGTCCATGGTATAATAGCGCCCGCAAACGGAGGCTATGCGGGTCTTTTGATTTGCCAGATATTGCTGTAACTCTTTGACGTAACCTTCTCCACTGCGTGGATCGGTATCTCGTCCATCTGTTAACACATGAACAAAGGAGCGGTCAATCCGGAAGGTTTCTGCCATTTCCGTCAGCTTCATCAGGTGTTTCGTGGAGGAATGTACGCCTCCATCAGATACCAGCCCAAGGAAATGAACAGCCTTATGATGGTTTTTAGCATATGTAAATGCATCATGCAAGGTTCGGTTGTCCAGGATTTCATTGGTTTCTATAGCTTTATTGATCCGGACAATGTCTTGGTTTACAATGCGCCCTGCTCCGATGTTCAGGTGCCCCACTTCTGAATTCCCCATTTGTCCCTCCGGCAGCCCTACCTTTTCACCACAACTGAAAAGTGTGGTGTGAGCTACCTCTTTGTTGGTGTAAAGACGGTCAACGAAAGGGGTCCTTGCCTGGCTGATCACGTTTGAAGGGGAATCTTCCGCTTCTGCCCAGCCATCCATTATTATTAGTATTGCTTTTTTATTCATTTTTATTATTTTTATTCTAGTGCGAATGGAGCTATGCCAAATTCAACCGCATGCCTTAATGCCGGAAGTGAATCCGGAAGGAATATCCACCCTGCCGGAAACCAATGCACCGGAAAAATCTTACCGGGTGAAAAAAATTTCAATATAGAGGATTAAAGGTTAAAGCCTTAAAAACCAATAAACAAAAAAATACTGCCAATGGTTTTACCCCCTTTTTCAAGGAATAACAAAAATAGCCGGAATTTATTATTCCTGTGGGCTAATTTTTAATGCATCGAACAGCTGCCCCATGGGCTCTGGGGGTATTGCTTATATTCGTGCTTGTGCTGTCGAATGTCATTCGGTATGAGCTGGTCCCGGCAATATTGCTGGACCAGTAGAAGCCATTGGCGTCGACGCCATACAGCGAACCGTCGTTATGGAAGCGGAGGCCTGAGGCAGGTAATTTCAGTGGGGAATCCATTGCTCCATGGATATCTTCCGTATCCCAACTGGATATTTCTTCCTCCCATTCTGCCCGGGTGGGAATCCTGTATCCGTCAGGACAGGGATTGTTTATCCCGGATCCGTCTTGTTCCCACAATTCACCGGGATCAGGGCCGGTATACCAGTTGTTATAGCCGATTATAAAATCTCCATGGCCCGGATCAGGGGTGTTGGATTGGGAGTTGCTGGTTTGGCTTCCTCTTTTTTGATGCCCGTCTGCAGCTCGTCCCCATTGGTATAGATCGCCGTAAGCCTCGCTGTCATTACTGCTTGATGCAACCGCATCAGCGCCTAAGTTCCTGTCTAACCAGGTCTCGCCGGTAGCAGGATTCTTTACATCTTTTGGTGTACCGTCATCCTTTCCGTTTTCATTCGGATCATCCTCTTCTTTGTCACAACTTGTGGCTAACAAAAGTGAAAAGACAAGTACGGAAAAGAAATAAAAAATGCTGTGTAGAGATTGTCTCATATCGTTTAATTTTAAAATTAGATGTTACAAATATATGAAATTTGACATATTGATGGTTGAGTCCGGTCTAAAAACACTAAATGTATCCCAGCCGCTAAAAATCAGCTTTACCCCATCCCTAAAGGGAGGCTGATTTTCAGCGGCTTCACCCTTTAGGGTTCGGGGTAAAAAGCCGGTGAAAATCAAATTTGACCTTTT
>JAWOBQ010000342.1:0-3515 GCA_046484255.1 Bacteroidales bacterium
ATGATTTTCAGCAAAACTGGATGCAGGAATTGGATACTGATCAATACGTTGTAAAAACATGGCAGCAAATGCAACCGGAAATGGTTCAACAAATTGAAGCCGACCGCGCCGGAGGAGTTATCTTTTTATTTATTCTATACATGATCATTTTATTTGGCATTCTGGGCACGGTAATGATGATGATCGCTGAACGTCAGAGGGAACTTGGCGTTATGATCGCTGTTGGGATGAAGCGGTTCAAACTATTTATTGTGATCTTTTTGGAAATGCTGTTTATCGGTGTTTTAGGCATTTTTTCCGGGATCATTTTCAGCATTCCCATCGTAACGTATTTTAAATATAATCCGCTTGAACTCACGGGGAAAGCGGCCGAAGCTATGGCTGAATACGGTTGGGAGCCATATATGTATGTAACGCTGGACCCCCCTATATTTCTCAATCAAGCTTTTATTATTCTGGGGATAACTCTGCTTATTGCTGTTTACCCTTTACAAAAAATAGTAACCATGAAAGAAATCAATGCACTTCGTGCATAAATTTAAAATATAGATATCATGATTATTCCAGTTGCATGGCGGAATGTATGGAGAAACAGGCTTCGCAGCCTGGTGGTTATTATAGCAATAAGCCTGGGGATATTTGCCGGAGTATTTGCCACATCTTTTATGAAAGGGATGGTAGATCAACGGATACAGTCAGCCATTCAGACCGAAGTTTCTCATTTACAAATTCATCATCCGGATTTTCAGCAGGAAGATAAACTTTTACAATTTATCCCGGATGCGCATTCAAAGGTTGATCGTTTGGAACAATTATCTTATGTAGAATCAGCAAGTAACCGATTATCCATCAATTGCATGATCACTGCTGCAGGCACAGGCTCCGGGGTGACGCTTTCTGCGATAAATCCTGAAAAAGAAAAGCGTATTACCAATATCCATGAGAATATTGTTAAAGGAACCTATTTTCAAGATATTCCCAAACGGGTGAAACCGATTGTAATCGGACAAAAGCTGGCCGATAAGTTGAATGTAAAGATCAAATCCCGCATTGTGATACAATTTGCTGACACTGCCGGCAATCCTGTTTCCCTGGGTTTTCGGTTGATGGGAATTTATCAAACGCACAATTCACAGTTTGATATGCGGCAGGTCTTTGTCCACTCCAAAGATCTACGAAAGGCCACAGCCTTACCTGAAAATGCCGGGCACGAAATTGCTGTTTTACTGAAGGATAATGACTATTTGGATGCTTCCGGAAAACAAATTGCAGCGATGTTCCCCGATCAGAAAGTAAGTACATGGAAAGAGATCAGCCCGGAATTGAATTACCTGAATGATGTGATGGGACAGTATATGTACATTATCATTGTTATCATTTTACTGGCGCTCTTGTTCGGCATTGTGAATACCATGCTTATGGCTGTTCTGGAACGGATTAAAGAACTGGGTATGCTCATGGCTATTGGCATGAACCGCAGGCGTATTTTTCTGATGATCATGATGGAGTCCGTATTCCTTGCTGTTGTTGGCGGGATAACAGGAATTGCACTGGGATACGGGATGACGGAAATTTTCGGCCAAACAGGAATCGATCTATCAATGTATGCAACCGGTTTAGGGGCAATAGGTTGGTCTCCTGTCGTGTATCCTGATATTGAGTTCAGCACATTAATAAGTGTTACAGGGCTTGTAATCCTGACCGGAATCATATCAGCGATATATCCGGCTGTTAAAGCATTGCAGCTAAATCCGGCTGACAGCATCCGGACAGAATAAATAATCGTGAAGGCAACAGCGAAAATTACATAAAAACGATGAAGAAGCAATTTGCCGGCAGCGGATTTCACAATTTTGACAATATAATCAGTGTCTATCTATAAAAGCGAGTGTTTGATTCATACTGTTCGAGAGAAAGGTTTACCCCGTTTCTATCGGGTGTTTACCCCGTTTCTATCGGGGCGTGCGAACCGAACGAAGTGAGCTCTTGAACAACTTTATATAGAATTAAGGTTGTAAAAAATTTTTTAAACCGCGGTATATGAACGTATATGAGGATTTAAAATTTGATACCGGACATTATGGACAAACACAAATTAAAAATTAATCAGCGATGAGTATAATCACAATTAACAACCTGGAAAAAGTCTATAATTCAACAGCCGTGCCCGTTCATGCGCTCAATGGGATTGACTTAAGCTTTAAAAAAGGTGAATTTGCAGCTGTAGTTGGCCCTTCCGGTTCCGGAAAAACAACCTTGCTGAATATTACAGGAGGTCTTGACACACCCACAAAAGGGGAAGTGATCATCAATGATGTTAATCTGGCCAAATTATCGTCTTCCAATTTGATCGATTTCCGATTGCATCATATCGGGTTTGTCTTTCAGGCATATAACCTTATTCCGGTGATGACAGCCCGGGAAAACGTAGAGTTTATCATGCATCTGCAAAAAACACCCTTACACAAGCGAAAACAAAGAACAGAGCAACTACTTAAGGCTGTGGGCCTGGGGGATCGAATGAACAGCCGTCCGTCAAAATTATCCGGCGGCCAACAACAACGTGTTGCAGTAGCCAGAGCTCTGGCATCCAAACCTAAGTTCGTTCTGGCTGATGAACCTACAGCCAATCTCGATTCGGAAACTTCTGAAAATTTATTGGATATCATGGAAGTATTAAACAAAGAAGAAGGTATTACTTTTATCTTCTCTACCCATGATCAGCGCGTCGTAGATAAGGCAAGACGGGTTATCACAATTGAAGACGGTAAGGTTAAGGAAGACCGGAATACATAAAAAGAAAATATTCTTAATGATTCAATCTAATTCAATCTGCATCAACCGAATACCAATGTAAAAACGTGAACCTTATGAAACGATGGATTGTGATCATAATGTTATTTACTTTAACTGTTAATGGGAATGCTCAAACAGAAGATATTGAGTTTAGCGGATATATAAAAAGTTTACAAACGGTGATCGATCCTGGAAGACAAGCTATATTCCCGGATGAAATTTTTACGGACAACCTTTTGCATAACCGGTTAAATTTAGCATATTACCCCGGTAATCAACTCTATTTTGTATTAGAGGGCCGCAACCGCTTATTATTTGGAGAACTTGTAAAACTTATGAACGGAGCGGGAACATCCGAAAATAGTTATGCCCGAATGTTAAATCGTGATGCTGGTTATTTTGATTTGTCAGAGTCATTGCTTTACGGGAACGGTTATATTTTTCATTCCATGGTTGATCGCTTGTATGTGGATTATACATTTAGCAACTGGCATTTCCGGGCCGGGCGTCAGAGAATAAACTGGGGGATCAATATGATCTGGAACCCCAACGATATATTTAACACATTTAATTATTTTGATTTTGATTATGAAGAGCGCCCCGGCACGGATGCGGTGAAGGCACAATATTATACGAGCCCGGCATCTTCGGTTGAAATAATCTGGCAAGCCGGTAAAGACTGGGATGAGATGGCAGTAGTAGGGATGTACCGGTTTAAT
>JAWOBQ010000166.1:0-17702 GCA_046484255.1 Bacteroidales bacterium
CAAAGAGCGCAAAGGGGCTGTATCCCTTTTCTTTGCGATCTCTGCATGATGAATTTTCCGGGCCCGGCATGAAACAATATCCGGAAACTCTTTGAATTCATTTTTGGATAATGCACTTCAGACCACTTCAGCCACGGTAAAGCTGCTTCCCCCTATAAAAATAAGGTCTTGTTCCCGGGCTGCGGCTTTAGCTTGTCTCAAGGCTTCCTTAACATCCGGCCATGATTTTCCCTTCAATCCGGCTTTTTCAGCCGATTTCCTAAGAGATTCCGCTGAAAGTCCCCGCGAAATATCTGCCTTAGCAAAATAATAAGCAGCTCCCTTTGGCATGATGGCCAATAACGTATCTATATCTTTATCATTAACCATCCCAAGCACAAAATGCATTTGCCCCTGGGCCATCTTTGATATCTGCGCTATAACCGTTTTTACAGCTGCAGGGTTATGTCCACTGTCTGCAATGACCAGCGGATCCTTCTGCAACACTTGAAACCGTCCTTTATATCCGGTATTTTCGATCAGGTTTCCGAAGCCTGTTTTTATGGTATCGTGTTCAATTTCAAATCCTTTGCCTTGTAAAACCTCAACTGTTTGCAATACTGTTTTCAGGTTTTTCAGTTGAAACCCGGCCATTAACGGAAGTGTAAGCAACCCCCCAAGGGCATTATTTCCGGCAAGTTCAACCTCCAATCCATCAGGCAAAAAACGACTTCCGGCAAAATCAATATTTTCAGAGGCCGTATAAAGCAATGCCTGCCGCTCTGAAGCTATTTTTTTAAAGACAGCATGCGGGCCTTTTTGTTTTTCTCCTATAACTACCGGTACATTTTTTTTGATGATCCCTGCCTTTTCTTTGGCAATAGATTCGGGAGTATTCCCTAAAAAGCGTGTATGGTCGAGCGAGATATTCGTGATCACAGCAACTTCGGGAGTTACTACATTGGTTGAATCCAAGCGCCCACCCATCCCGGTTTCCCATATTGCTACATCTACCTTTTCTCTTTTAAAATACCAGCTCGCCATAGCAAAGCTAAGTTCAAAAAAGGAGGGCGAAAAGTGTTCTACCCTGTCAAAATATCGGCTTGTAAAATAAACCACAGTTTCTTTAGGGATCATGGCTCCATTAATCCGTATCCGTTCTCTGAAATCGCGATAATGGGGGGAGGTATACAATCCCGTCTTATATCCGGCTTCTTGCAGTATAGAGGCCAGCATATGGGAAACGGAACCTTTACCATTAGTGCCGGCAATATGGATATTCCGATAAAATTTATGCGGATGCTCAAAAAACGTATCCAGGGACCTGGTTGTAGCAAGATCGCTTTTATAAGCGGCAGCCCCTTGTCTTTGATACATAGGCAATCGTGCAAACAGAAAATCAATGGTTTCCTGATAAGTCATTCCTTCAAAATTGGTTGAAAATTGATTGGTATTCCCCCTGATCCCTGAACCGGCATATTACCGGCTATGAGTGAACGTATACGTAATCGTTCCTGTTTGAACTTCCGGTGCATCATTTTTTTTATTAAACCTGGCATTCATGGCAGCTTTTTTTGCCATTCGGTAGAGTTGGGAATCCCCTGTAGTACTGCCTTTTTGTCCGGGTTCAGCTTTAATTACATTTCCTTCTCTGTTCACCCATATTTTAACCACCACTTTCCCCTGTTCTCGAAAATCCTTTGGGGGTTCAGGTAATTCCCGGCTATACCTTCCGCTTAGGCTATAATCCACATTTCCTCCTTCTCCTCCGGGGCTTCCCTGGTAATTATCTGCACCCGGGTCTCCGCCGGGGGCGCCCTGGTCTCCGGGTTCTCCGGTTTGCCCTTCAGAGCCTCCTTCCGATGTACGTCTCCCGGGGTAGGTCAGGTTCTCATCGACTTGTGACTCGTCGGGAGCTGCTTCCCGGTTTTCGCCGGTCTCCTGAGTTTGTTGTTCGCCTGAAGAACTACTTAATTCCGGGGCATCTTCCGTATTTTGAGTAGCGACTTCTTCCGATTCATCTGCTGCGGAGGAGGATGAAGAAGCTATTTGCTCGGCCGGCTCCCTGGGTTGGATATCCCCCATTCCATGCCCGGAATAGCCCAGATTTACAACAACGCCTTGTTCTTCCGGTAATGGTAAAGGTGTGGTAAAGCCAAAGATCAGCAACAAAACAACTATAATCCCATGAAACAATAATGTTCCGATGAGTCCTGCTGACATGTATTCGTTTTGTTTTTCCTCTTCCATGCTATTGGAACGTATTTAATGAGGCATTTATTTTGGCCGCGTAGCCAGAATAACTTTATGTTCAGTATCCCGTTGCCGGTTAATAGCATTGACCTCATCTATCACACTAACGACATACTGTACGGCTACCGACTGGTCTGAACGCAAAACTACCGAAGCATTATCATGGCCTTCCAGCACGTTATTAAGGTCCATTCTTAATTCATCAATCGTAAGGGGAGAATCCTTTCCGTCCACATAGAACTCATTTTCAGGGCTAATATACACCTGTATCACTTGCGGGCTGGCCATAGTTGAACTCTCGCTGGCCGGGAGCAAAAGCTTGATCGCATTGGGAGCAATCAGGGTTGATGTTAACACAAAAAAGATCAACAGCAAGAATACCAGGTCTGCCATGGATGAAAAATTAAAAGAAAGCTCTCTTTTATTTCTGGGTCTGATAGCCATAATCAATAGTTTAGTTGGTTAGGCAGGTTCATGAAGCAAGTCCATAAACTGAGTCGTACGGGCTTCCAGAATAAACACCACCTTTTCTATTCTGGCCACTAAAATATTATAGGCAATATATCCGATTATCCCTACAAAAAGACCGGCTAAAGTGGTGATCATAGCTTCATAGATCCCGCCGGCCAGCACATCGATCTCTATATTATTCCCCGCCATAGCCATATTATAAAAAGCCTTGATCATCCCGGAAACGGTTCCCAGAAAGCCGATCATCGGTGATACTCCGGCAATGGTAGCCAGGACCGCCACATTTTTCTCCAGCTTGGAAACTTCAAGTTTTCCCACATTCTCTACTGCTGCATTTACATCATTCAACGGTTTGCCGATACGGGCTATTCCTTTTTCAATCATTCGGGCAATGGGCGAGTCATTGCTTTTACACAAGGCTTTGGCCGAATCGATTTTCCCGTCATGCATGAAGTCACGAATGTTATTCATGAAATTAGTCTCCTCCCGGGAAGCTTTATTTAAAACCATATACCGCTCTACAAATATGTATATAGCAATAATCGATAGTATCGCAAGAGGAATCATTATCCACCCCCCTTTCAACATCAATTCCCATATGGAAAGTGTGATCTCCCCTTCTTGCATTTGCTCTGCCGATAAAGCAGCCGCCGTATCCTGAACAGCCTGCCCGGTCTCTACTACAGTTAATAATATTCCGCTCATAAATCTATTGGTTTCTGTGGGTAAAAATAATCATTCTTATAATGCTGATTGGGGATTCAATATAAATTTTTTAACAAAAACCTGTTAATATAACTGCCCTATCTGAAAATTATTATAGAGTGCGGTCTAAAAAGGTTACCTTTGATCTTCAACAGCTTTTTGCCCTCTACCCTAAATCGTGAGGCCACTGAACCGGGCATGCTTGAAAACACGACATCTTGTTTTACCACAAATAAGGAGGTCTGATCTTATTTCGCCCCGGCGAAATTAACTTCGTATTTCATCCCGGTTGATTGGAAAATATACCAACGGGACAAGCGGGTAACGATTTCGGATAAGACAAATACTTGAAAAAATGAACATCCGCAAGTCCCCTTTAGGGGATTTAGGGGCAAAAAAGCCTTGACGTGAAAACGCTAACCACCGGTTGTCTTTTAACCTTTGGATTCAGTATTTATCCTAACTTTGTAACAATATTTTACCAATTTAACGGTTGTGATATTATCCACAGTTAATGCCGGAACAATCAATGATCACAAGAATTTTCATATTTTTTTTTAGCTTAATGCTGTTAACCATTAGCCTTAGCGGGCAAAACGGGGAGGATAAAAAGGAAAAGACCCGCATTCAATTGGTACAGGCAGACCGCATGACCTACAGCAAAGAGCGATTAGGGCCTGGCATCCAACGACTCGTAGGGAATGTTATTTTCGAACACGACAGCATGTATTTGTACTGCGATAGTGCTTACTTATACGAAAAAGATAACAGCATGAATGCCTGGGGTGATATTCGCATTAGGGCCAGTGATTCGTTAAACATATACGGAGAGGAATTGAAATACAACGGAAATAGCGGCATGGCTGAAATGCGTAAAAATGTACGCCTGATAGACAATCAATTAACACTTACCACTGATCACCTGGATTATGATCTGACAAAAAACCTTGGAAAATATTTTGGGGGCGGACAAATAGAAGATACAACCAACCAGCTCAGCAGTAAGCTCGGTTATTATTTTGCTGATGAGAATAATTTCTTTTTCAAAGACAACGTTCATCTTGTAAACCCGGATTACACCATGGATTCAGACACCTTATTATATAATACCAACACAGAGATATCCCATTTCTTCGGCCCTTCTTACATTCGATCAGACACCAATACCATATATTGTGAAAACGGCTGGTATGATACCCGGAATAATATTTCTCAATTTAACGAGAACGCCACTTTATCAAACAGCAAGCACAGCCTTCAGGGCGATAGTCTGTATTACGACCGGAACCTGGGATTTGGTAAAGCTTTTAAGGATGTTACTATTATTGACTCTGTGCAAAATGTCTTTATTAAAGGTGAATTTGGCCAGTTTTGGGAAAACACCAAAAACTCCCTGATCACAGATAGCGCACAGGCTATCCAGATTGAAAACGGAGACTCCCTCTTTATGCATGCCGATACTTTAAGATATATAGGCGATACCACCAGCAAAAAAGGAAAACAGCTATTTGCCTATTATTATGTGAAGTTATATCGTTTTGACTTACAAGGAAAATGTGACTCCCTGGTATATAATATGAAGGATTCCGTGATCAAAATGTATCATAACCCCGTGTTATGGTCAGCGAATAATCAATTGTCTGCCGATTTTATCAAAACTTTCACGGCCAATACGATAAACCCTAAGATAATCCTTTACCAAAACGCTTATATGGCCGAAATGGATGCAGACTCTTCCAATTTCAATCAGATCAAAGGAAAAAATATGTATGGATACTTCAAAGATGATGAATTATATAAGGTTTTTGTCGAAGGAAATGTCGAAACGATCTATTTTGTCAGAAATGAAGATACCAAATTGATCGGCATCAATAAGACCGAAGCCAGTGATCTGAATATCTATATTAAAGATAAGCACATCAAAGAACTGATATTTATTAAAAAACCCTCATCAGTGCTTCATCCCCCGGGCAGCCTGGACAAATCCGAGCTTCTCATTAGCGGCTTCTCATGGTATTATGATCAGAGGCCCAGGAACCGCTATGATATTTTCAGGAGAGAATAGGCCGTGCATTTATCAGTTATGCATCAACTACTTCGCCAAGCAGGGTGGCTGAGGTATAGTCTTTCACTACCACGTCTACGTATTTTTTTATCAGTTCCCTGCGGCCGGGAAAAACGATTACTTTATTTTGTTCATTTCTTCCCATCATCATCTGCTCATCTTTTCTGGATGGCCCTTCCACCAACACGCTAAACGTTTTACCCACGTCCGCACGGTTACTTTGTTCTGACAATCGCTGCTGAAAATTGATCACTAGTTGAAGCCTGCGCGCCTTTACCGCTTCCGGCACATCATCCCGCAAATGATCTGCAGCATAAGTCCCCGCTCGTTGCGAATATTTAAACATAAAGGCAAAATCATATCCTACTTCCTCCATTAACGAAAGTGTTTGTTGAAACTCCTGATCAGTCTCACCACAAAAACCTGCAATAAGATCCGTGGTAATTCCGCAATCCGGAATCAGGTTCTTCACAGCTTTTATCCGCTCTAAATACCATTGGCGTGTGTATTTCCGGTTCATTCGTTTTAACACTGCTGTACTTCCCGATTGAACCGGAAGATGAATCGACCTGGCTATATTCTTTCGTTTGGCTATAGTAGATATCAACTTATCGGAGATATCTTTAGGGTGGGAAGTGGCAAAACGTATACGTAAATTTTCATGCACGAGCGAAACCTGCTTCAATAATTCCGGAAAGTCCAGTAATTCCCCGTTTTCTTGCCATTTATACGAGTTTACATTCTGGCCCAACAGTGTGATCTCCCGGTAGCCCTGAGCATAAAGAGCGCGAGCTTCCTTTATAATGGTTTGCGGACTCCGGCTTCGTTCACGCCCACGCGTATAAGGAACGACACAATAAGCACAATAATTATCACATCCCCGCATTATAGAAATGAATGCCGACACGCCTTTCGGATCCAAACGAACCGGCTCTATCTGATCATAAGTTTCTTCGCTGGAAAGAATTACATTTGATACCTGACGGCCCGCCTCCAATGTTGACAACATCTCAGGCAAGCTACGATAAGCATCCGGCCCGGCTATCAGGTCTACAGATCTAAATTTCCGCAACAAATCATCCTTTAAGCGCTCTGCCATACACCCCACTATCCCTATAACAAGCCCGGGGTTCCTTGCTTTCAAATGGGACAACTGCCTCATCCTTCCAAATACCCGTTGTTCCGCATTATCGCGTATAGAACAGGTGTTCACCAAAATAACGTCCGCCTGCAGAGAATCTCCCGTGAGTTTATAATCTTCTTGCTCCATAACTGAAGCGATTATTTCACTATCAGAAAAATTCATCTGACAACCATAGGTTTCAATATAGATTTTTTTAGTCATTTCTGATTTAACCCATTGATTAGCACTGTATTTGCCGGAAACCAATAACACTCTTAACGATTACCCGCTCTTCCCCTATCCGACTTTTAGAAAAAATCCGGCTCCGTAAATACCTATATATATATATCGCAAAATTCTTTGTAAAATTATAAAAACAGCGGGAATTAACAGCTTAATTACCGTGAATCACTGAAAAATATCTGAGTTCAGTCTAAAAAGGTCACATTTGATTTTCAGCGGTTTTTTGCCCCGAACCCTAAAGGGTGAAGCCGCTGAAAATCAGTCATTCTTTAAGGATGGGGTAAAGCTGATCTTTAGCGGCTGGGATACATTTAGTGTTTTCAGACCGGCTTCAATTAAGGTTGTGGAAAAAATTTTAAGCCGCAGTATACTAGTGTATATGAGGATTTAAAATTTGAGCAACAACGCAGATATCGGACATTATGGACAAACACTAAATAAACAAATTATCCGCAATAGGGAATTAATATTGTTTTACCTTTGTGCCCGATTTTAATGTTTTATATTTAAACGGGTATCTTTATGGCTAAAAACCTGGTAATTGTGGAGTCTCCGGCGAAAGCCAAAACCATTGAGAACTTTTTAGGGAAAGATTATACAGTGATGTCCAGTTTCGGACATGTCCGGGATTTGGACAAGAGCAAATTGGGTGTTGACACGAAAAACGGATATAAGCCTAATTATGTGATCCCCCCTGACAAGAAGAAAGTGGTAAATGATCTCAGGAAACATGCAAAGACGGCTAACAAAATTTTACTGGCATCGGATGAAGACCGTGAAGGGGAAGCCATTTCGTGGCATTTGGTGGAAGCCCTTAATCTGGACAGAGCGAAGACCGAACGCATTGTTTTTCATGAGATCACTAAAGATGCCATCAGCCATGCGATTAAGCATCCTCGTTCGATCAACAATAATCTGGTAAATGCCCAGCAGGCGCGCCGTGTATTGGATCGCCTGGTAGGATATGAGCTTTCACCCTTACTATGGAAAAAAGTAAAGCCTTCACTTTCAGCAGGACGCGTACAATCTGTTGCTGTAAGGCTGATAGTAGAGCGTGAAGACGAGATCCGTCAATTCAAGCCGGCTTCTCACTTCAAAGTAACGGCAACCTTCAAAACACAAGGAAAAATCCTGTCGACGGAATGTTCCGCTAAGTTTTCCGAAAAAGAAAAAGCCAAAACTTTTCTGGATCATTGTCGTGATGCAGAATATACCGTCTCGGCGGTAGAAAAGAAACCCGGGAAAAAAACCCCGGCCCCGCCCTTCACTACTTCCACTTTGCAACAGGAAGCCAGCAGAAAGATCGGCTATTCTGTGGCCAAAACCATGACCGTTGCCCAAAAATTATATGAGACAGGGCAGATCACGTATATGCGTACCGATTCGGTAAATCTTTCAAAAACGGCTATGGGTATGGCCAAAGATGAGATCATCAGTGAATTCGGAGAGAAATACCATAAAGCCAGAAGCTACACAACAAAATCAAAAGGGGCGCAGGAAGCCCATGAAGCGATTCGCCCTACCTACCTGAATAAACGCACAGCCAGTGGAGATCAGGATATGAAACGCCTCTACGAGCTTATCCGCAAAAGAACAATAGCCTCTCAAATGAGCGATGCCCGGCTGGAAAAAACAAATGTCTATATAGAGATCTCCGGAAGACAAGAAAAATTTATCGGGCGCGGGGAAGTGATCACCTTTGATGGATTCCTCAAAGTATACATGGAATCCCGGGATGAAGAGGATACACAAGAAGCTCAAAAAGGCTTGCTCCCCCCGATCTCAGAAGGAGAAAAACTACAGGCAGAAATAATTGAAGCTATCGAACGCTTTAGCAAGCACCCGCCAAGATACACGGAAGCCTCTTTAGTGAAAAAAATGGAAGAACTTGGCATCGGACGACCCTCGACCTATGCACCCACCATTTCGACCATTCAAAAACGGGAATATGTGGTCAAAGAAGACCGGCAGGGTTATCAACAGAAATATAAACACTTGATCCTGAAGAACAACAAAGTTTCTGAAAAAACGGAAACAGAAAATACAGGATACGAAAAGAACAAGCTTTTCCCCACAGATATCGGCACACTGGTTAATAAATTCCTGATGAGCTACTTTGCCAACATTTTGGACTACAACTTCACGGCCCAGGTAGAGGAAAAGTTTGATAAGATAGCCGGCGGGCAAGAGGAATGGAACCATATGATAGATCAATTTTATGGCAGTTTCCACAAGCAGGTCGAAGAGACCGAAGGGAAAGCCGCCCGCTTCAAAGGGGAGCGATTATTGGGTCAGGACCCTAAAACAGGCAAAAACGTCTATGCCAAAATAGGCCGCTATGGCCCTATGGTACAACTCGGAGATACCGAAAGTGATGAAAAACCCCGCTTCGCGGGCTTAAGAAAAGGGCAAAGTTTACAAACCATTTCTTTGGAAGAAGCCATGGACCTATTCAAATTCCCCAAAAAAATAGGAGAATATGAAAACGAAGAGATCGTTGTTTCCATTGGCCGGTTTGGCCCTTATGTTCGTCATAAGTCAAAGTTTTTCTCTATTCCGAAAGCAGAAGAACCATTAGATATCACCAGGGAACGCGCTATTGAAATTATTGAAGCCAAACGCCAGCGGGACCGCGAAAAAACCATCAAAGAATTCCCGCAGGATGATACCGTGAAAATACTTAAAGGCCGTTATGGGCCGTATATTTCCATCGGAAAAGAAAACTACCGCATTCCGAAAGATAAAGAGCCGGAAAGCCTTTCTTATGAGGATTGTCAACAGATCGCTGAAACCTCCGGGAAAAACAAACGTACAAGCAGGGGAACGAAGACTGGCACCCGGAAGAAAACAAGTTCCCCCAAGAAACAAACAACCGCAAAAAAAGGCTCCGGGAAAAAGTCTTCCAAAAAGAAAAGCTAAAACGAATTACATCACTGATGGATTTATCGGTCTATTTTGAGCCTGCCGCTGTTGATATGAACAACAACAAACAGGGACTCCCTGAAAAAAGACTGGGAGATGTGATAAGCAGCTTTGCCCCCGGAAATAGTTTTCCTGAGGTCCATGGTTTTGATATTGCGATTATCGGTGTACAGGAAGACCGGAATGCATACAACAATGCCGGCTGTGAAAAAGCACCTCCGGTTATTCGGGAAAAACTTTATTCCCTTTACCAGGGGAACTATAAAGCAAAAATTGCAGACCTGGGAAATATTAAACCCGGTAATACGGTTAACGATACCTACTTTGCACTCTCGGCCGTCGTCACACAACTAATGGAAAAAAATGTCATCCCCGTTATTATCGGTGGAAGCCAGGACCTTACATATGCCCAATATAAAGCATATGAAATGCTGGGACGTATCATCAATATCGTAGCCGTAGATAATTCCTTTGACCTGGGAAATGCAGAAGAACATTTTGATTCCAGGGCTTATCTGAGTAAGATCATCTTACAACAACCCAACTACCTTTTCAATTTTACCAATATCGGGTATCAAACATATTTTACAGACCAGAAAGCCCAGGAATTGATGGATAGCTTGTATTTTGACACCTACCGGCTGGGAAATATCCGGGACGATCTGCGTGAAGCAGAACCCCTGATCAGAAATACCGATCTTTTCTCCTTTGATATTTCAGCCCTCCGCCAATCGGATGCCCCGGGAAATAAAAACGCCTCCCCCAATGGATTCTATGGCGAAGAAGCCTGCAGGATCTGCCGGTACGCCGGTATGAGCGATAAAATATCATCTGCCGGATTTTATGAAGTGAACCCGCAAAGAGACCTTTATGACCAAACCGCACACTTAACGGCACAAATGATATGGTACTTTATCGATGGGTTTTATAACCGTAAAAATGATATCCCCGCCAGAGAGCAAAACAAATATAAACGGTATATCGTCCCTTTGGATACTTACGACCAAACCATTGAATTCTATCAAAGCAAAAAAAGCGGACGATGGTGGATGCTAATGCCCTCAACTCCACTTTCCAACTCCGATATCAAAAGAAATATCTGGATCCCCTGCTCCTATGAAGACTATTTGACAGCTACCAATAATCATGAAATACCCGAAAAATGGTGGAAAGCTTTTCATAAATTGTCCGTATAACAAGGAAAATACCGCATAGCCTTATCTTTTTTTGCTATTTAGAATTAAAATAAATTACAGGATCATATCTTTTTTGTATACTTGCATTCGTTATCTTTATAATAACTACTTATATCGCTTTTTAAGAGATTCACCAAAACGACGATCAATTTGAAAATGTTATGTTTTATTATCAAAACGATATTCGTTCTTGTTAATTTTTATTAATTTAGCGCCCAATTTTTGAATGAATTTTAAAGCAATAGTATTACGCTTATGATAAAACGGATATTTACACTCGTGTTAGTTCTAATGGGCATTCAAATGTTTGGCCAGCAAGAAGAGCAGTATACTCATTATATGTTCTCCACTACGGCTTATAACCCGGGATATATTGGACTGCAGGAAGCTATATGTTTAAACGGTGTTCACCGCCAGCAATGGATCGGCTTTCAGGATGATGAAGGCAATTCGATCAATCCGGTAACCACCTTTTTTTCCGTGGATTTGATGGAATATGCCATTTATGGAGGCCTTGGCCTGAACTTTAAGCAAGATGAACTCGGAGCTTTCACGAATACTACTGTTGAATTAGGCTATTCCTTCCACCGAAATATCGGAAACGGTAAGTTAGGTATTGGAATTATGGGAGGACTTGTGGATCAGACTATTGACTTTGGTCACTTTAAGCCTTTAGACCCCAATGATCCTCTTTTAATAGGCAGTGGTAAAGAAGAATCAGCCATGGCCTTTGATGTGAAGTTTGGCGGGTATTACCGTGTCCCGGGCCATTGGTATGCGGGGGTCTCTTCCTCCAAACTGATTGAAAGTGAAGTAGCCTTAGGTGATGATCTGGCCAACCCAAATTTTTCACGGCATTACTATATCACCGGGGGCTATACATACCGGCTTCCCCATCCGGATTTTGTTTTAGAGCCTTCGGCCATGATAAAAACTGATATTGCAGCCACGCAATATGATATAACCTCCCTTGTTTGGTATAGAGACCGGTTTTACGGCGGGCTGACATACAGAACCACCGATGCCGTTTCTGTATTAGTGGGGATGAAAAATTTGCTGGGAACAGGGGGAGGAAATTTTAAACAAGAAGGCGACATGCTGGGCATCAGTTATGATTTAACCACCTCGGCCCTGGGTGCTGAAGGAAGAAGCGCGGGAACGGTGGAAATATTTTTACGGTATTGCTTTAATATTGAAATACCGGATATTCCGGAGGGACATGGAACGGTACGTTTCTTAAGGCCCAGGGAAGATGCCCCCAGGCCCGCGCCCGAGGAAGATGAAGATAAGGATGAAGATAAGGATTAAAGTATTTAGCGTTAATCGTGAAATACCAGATCTTATGGAGGAACATAAAACTGGACGATTCGTATAAATTTGTATCTTTGTAACCCGAGTAATGTTTCTTACGTTAAAGAAACTGATATAATAAAACGAACAAATATGATTGAGCAGACAGTGAGTAAAATCAAAAAATTATTGTTCTTTGCACTTGGGTTGGCCGTTATTACCAGTTGTGACAGCTCTGGGCATGGCCAGCTTATTGGAGTACAAGATCGCCCCGACTGGTATCAACCAGACCCGTATGGCATGGCATTTATTCCAATGGGAAGCTATAATATGGGGGCTAGTGATGAAGATGTTCCTTACGCTCATGTAGCCGAAACAAAGACGGTTTCCGTTCAGGCTTTTTATATGGACGAAACAGAGATCACCAATAATGAGTACCGCCAGTTTACGAAATGGGTGAGGGATTCTATTGTACATTATGCATTAGGAATTATGTTCGACCCTGA
Organism: Bacteroidales bacterium; assembly: GCA_046484255.1. Taxonomy (GTDB): domain Bacteria; phylum Bacteroidota; class Bacteroidia; order Bacteroidales; family PWNQ01; genus PWNQ01. Next base: position 12,754 of record JAWOBQ010000166.1, read on the forward strand.
AATGTATGGAGAACATTTTCTGCGGGATGAACAGGATGAGGTTATCGACCGTTGTTTTGAAAGCGGAAACGAATGTTATGCTATTGACTGGTCGCAGGAGATTGAATGGGATAACCCGGAAGTACAACTATACTTAGAGCAAGAAGGCTATATGCTCCCGGAAAATGAACAATTTTACTATCGCAGTAAATTTGACTGGAGAAAGCTGAATTACGATTATTTCTGGATTGACTACCAGGCTGCGGCTGCGCCCGGAAACAGATCTCAAGGGCTGGAAGACCGTTCCGCATTTATCATCAATCCGGATCCGATTAATATTTATCCCGACACCTTAGTTTGGGTACGCGATTTTGCTTATTCGTATAATGAGCCAATGACACAAAGGTATTTCTCACACCCTGCCTATGATCATTACCCGGTAGTCGGGGTAAACTGGCATCAGGCACGTGCCTTTTCCGTATGGAGAACGCAATTACATAATTCATATCTCTCATCAAGCGATGTTGCTTTTGTAAATGATTACCGCCTTCCTACGGAATCGGAATGGGAGTGGGCGGCACGTGGAGGACTTGATCAGAACAGTTATCCCTGGGGCAGCCCGTATGTTAGAAACAGCCAGGGATGTTTCCTGGCCAACTACAAGCCCTTAAGAGGAAACCTGGTGGACGACGGTGGTTTCCATACGGTAATTGTAGCCCATTATGCGCCCAACGACTGGGGCCTTTATGATATGTCCGGAAATGTTGCCGAATGGACAGCCGATGCATACGACGAATCGGCCTATAACTATGCCTCAGATTTCAACCAGCAGATATCCTATGCTGCCCGGGAAGGAGATTCCCCGACAATGAAAAGAAAAGTGATCCGGGGTGGCTCATGGAAAGATTTTGGATACTATATACGAAATGGCGTAAGAAGCTATGAATATCAGGATACAGCAAAATCTTTTATCGGTTTTAGAAATGTACAAACATACCTTGGCCGTTCCAAAGGAGATGGCCCGGATGCTTCAGCTATATATAACTAACATATGGCATTATTAAATCAACACAAATAATAAAATAATAATTTAAATTAACAACTTACATCATGGGTATTAGTGATTTAGCAAACAACAAAACATTTAAAACAGCACTGGCCAGACTCTATGGCTGGGGAGCAGCACTTGTAATTGCAGGTGCTTTGTTTAAAATTAACCACTATCCGGGAGCCGAGATCATGCTTGTTGTCGGTATGGGTACGGAGGTTGTCATCTTTTTCTTTTCAGCTTTTGAACAGCAAAAAGAAGAGCCCGACTGGAGCCTGGTCTACCCGGAACTGGCTGGAATGGATGAACTGGATGAAGAAGATAAAAAACAAGCTGCCAAAGCATCTGCCAGAGGAAGAGGAGTTGGCCAGCAAGTAGTGGTAGATTCCACAACGCAGGAACTGGACAAAATGCTTGAAGAGGCTAAAATTGGGCCGGAACTTATGGAAAGTCTCGGTAAAGGCCTCAGAAATTTAAGCGATAATGCTGAAAAATTAGGGCAGATCAGTAATGCTGCCGTGGCAACCAATGATTATGTCCAAAACATGGAAACAGCCAGCAAAAGTGTCAGTGAAATGACCGACACCTATAAAAAGTCTACTGAATTATTGGACCAATCATCCAAACAATTACAACAGTCCCTCTCGGCTATTGATTTTTCTGATGTTGATACCAGCGCCTATAAAAATGAGATCAAGAAAGTCTCGGAAAACCTGGCGGCACTTAACTCTGCTTATGAACTGCAACTTCAAACAAGTGGCGAACAAGCAGACGCAAACACCAAGCTTAAAGAAAACATGAACCAGTTTATCTCCAAGCTTGATGAATCTGCACAACAAACAGAAGAATATAAACAAAACGCCGCAACGCTTAGCGAAAATGTATCGCAACTCAACAAAGTATATGGCAATATGCTTGCAGCTATGAACGTTCAGCAAGGTTAATAAACTCAATTTATTCATTTTAAAAATTATTGATGTATGGGTGGAAATAGCCTAAGCGATCTAACCCCACGGCAAAGGATGATCAATATGATGTACCTGGTGCTTACCGCACTACTTGCATTGAACGTTTCAAAAGAAGTTCTTAATGCATTTGTGACAGTAAATAAGGGGCTTGTAGAAACAAATAAAAATTTCAGACAAAAAACCAATATGCTTTATGACCAGATGGATCTCGAACTCAGACTCGACTCCGCAAAAGTGATAGAGCATTATAAAAAGACACAGGAAGCCAAGCAAATTGCACAGGATATGGTGGATTATATCGAAAATCTGCAAAATGTGTTGATTGCGTACGTAGAAGATGGTGATACAACAGAATTAACTACCACCTGGGAAGACCACGAGGGAAATGAAGTTAGCGGAGAATGGCGCGAAAAGCCCCTGGGCCTGCTGGGAAGCAGGGATAATTACCAAAAACCCACCGAAATACTGGTTCCCAAAGGAGACCAAAACCCGGAGAAGGGATATGGGTATAAACTCAAAATGCGCATAGAGAAATTTAAAGAGGACATGCGCAACCTTTTTGAGAAAGAGGAGGTCAGGGACCGTCTTTCACTGGGCTTAAGCACAGAAGATGTTTATTCCCAAATTGAAGAAGACCACAGAACCTGGCAAACCTATAATTTCTATTACGCGATCCTGGCTGCCGATGTTTTAACACTTAACAAGATTATTGCAGAGGTAAGAAATGCTGAAACCGATGTGGTGAATTCAATTTTATCCCAGATCAGTGTCACCGACTTTAAGTTTGACCGTGTAGAAGCTCATGTAATCCCGGAATCGAATTATGTCATGTCGGGGCAAGAATATGAGGCACGCATTTTGGTTGCTGCCATCAGTGAAACACAACAACCTGAAGTATACATCCTTGAAGGCACGGACACCGCTTCTGAAGAGAAGATCCTTAATGAAGGAGTAAAAATTGATGACGACTCCGCGGCTTTCGACGGAATGACACGCTACATGGTATCTCCCACCGGACTGGGAGAAAAATCCTATACTGGAATTGTAAAAATGAGGGTTCCCGGTACAGAGGATGAATATAATTATTATCCTTTCAGTTCCAGCTACATTGTTGCTGAGCCAACCGCTGTTATTTCAGCAACCAAAGTTAATGTATTATACCGCGGTGTAGATAACCCTGTGGAGGTCTCTGCCGCCGGCGTAGCAACAGCTAACCTCAGTGTTTCGGCCAGCAACGCCACCATTAGAAGTGCCGGCGGTGGACGGTATAATGTCCAGCCCGGACAGGGAAATACAACAACGATCCGCGTTACTGCCAGACAAGATGACGGATCCACAAGGCATATGGGAGAAATGGAATACCGTGTGAGAAATCTGCCCGACCCGCAATTGGTGCTGGCAGGAAAAAACTCCGGGGAAGATATCCGCAGAAATGAATTGAAAAATTCACGCCTGTTCCCTTCCATGCAGGATGCACTTTTTGATGTACAATACAGAGTCACTAGATTTACATTGTCGGTTACCGTTGGTCAAAACGTGCAGCGATTCAACGCCCAGGGTGACAGACTGACGGGAGAAATGAAAAATATCGTTGACCGCTTGCCCAGAGGTGCTAATGTAGGATTCAGTAATATCACCGTTGCAGGCCCTGACGGAACCCGGCCAATCAATGGAATATTCTTTACTTTACAATAACCAAACTATTAGTGATTATGAGACGAGCTGTTTTGAAATTATTCCTGTTGCTTCTAATCCTTAGCCCTTTCTCCGAAATTCAGGCTCAGGTTACGGAGGCTCCCAATCATGATGCATTCAAACGAACCCGGAACAAAACAAGGGAGAAATTAAGCTATGTACATGTCCGTGAAGCTGATGTTATGTGGCATAAAACAATCTGGCGACGTATTGATATGCGTCAAAAAATTAACCTCCCTTTTTATTATCCTTTCCGGGAGAAAAATGGCCGTAAGAATTTTATAACTATGGTGAAACAAGCCATTGAGCAAGGGGAACTTACCGTTTATAAATATGATGTGTTTGATGACTGGTTCGAAGAACCCCTTTCTATTGAGGAAGCTATGAGCACAATGGTAGATTCTGTTACACGAACCGATTATGATGAGCAAGGACAGGAAGTGACCGTCCGCGATGAAGTTCCTATGGAATCGCAGGATGTGTATGAACTTGATATCAAAGAACAATGGTTTTTTGATAAACACCGTGCTGTAATGGATGTGCGCATCATTGGCATTTGCCCGGTATGGCTTAAACCCACCCAGGGAGGAGAAAGAGAGCGTTTGCCTTTATTCTGGATTTACTATCCCGAAGCACGCGATGTTTTTATCAATGCACCTGTTTTTAACAGGCATAATGATGTCAAAAAATTAACTTATGAAGACCTCTTTGCTAAAAGGATGTTTGATAGTTACGTGTATAAAGAATCGAATGTGTATGACCGGGAAATAGCAGATTATGCCATGGGGATCCATGCCTTACTGGAAGCTAAAGACATTGAAAATGAAATCCGTGAAAATGAAATGGACCTTTGGGAATATTAATTGCGTTATCTCATGATCAGTTTAAAAACTCTCTGTTTTTATAAGCAGAGAGTTTTTTTTAACCGATTTTTTTATTTTTGTTCAATGAGTTTCGACCTTCTGAAAACACCTGTCACGTACCTCAAAGGCGTTGGCCCTAAAAGAGCAGAGCTTTTTCAAAAAGAATTAGATATCTATTTCTTTGATCAGCTTTTGGAATATTATCCGTTCAAATATATTGACAGGAGCAAAGTTCATAAGATCAAAGAGATCACCTCTGATTTAACTCATGTTCAACTACTTGGAACTGTTCGATCCATGGAAATGATCGGTTCGAACCGGAACCAGCGTTTATCCGCAATTTTTGCTGATGATACGGGAACTATAGAGCTGGTGTGGTTCAAGGGGATCCGTTGG
>JAWOBQ010000246.1:0-2997 GCA_046484255.1 Bacteroidales bacterium
CTGAAAGAGATAATAGAATCAGCTGTGCCCAAAAGCTGTCAGCACAACAAACATTTTGCCACAAGGTCATTCCAGGCGCTAAGAATCGCTGCAAACAATGAGGTGGATAATTTAAAGTCCGTGCTGCCCCAGGCTTTAGAAATTTTAAATCCCGGAGGAAGATTGGTGATAATTTCGTTTCACTCTTTGGAAGACAGGATGGTAAAAAGGTTTTTAAGAGAGAGCGGTAATTTAAAAATTATCACAAAAAAGCCGGTTACACCTTCGTTAAAGATGAATCTTACTAATCTCCTTAGCATCTAAAGCACCCGCTTTTTTATTTGGATCTATATTAGCTTTATCTAAAATCTTTGAACTTAAAGTTCGTCCTATGCCATGAATATATGCGGGGTGTCCTTCCGATAGGCGACTGATCTATTTCGATCACTTTATCGAGATATTCCAGGCCCGTAATAGTTTTGTATGGCAGGGGTTTCTTTTCGGCCCGAAAAAAATGATGGTTCAAAACAGGGTACAGCGTTTCATTGATCAGGGTGGACTTTCCGCTTCCTGACACTCCGGTAACACAAACAAGCTTACCAAGCGGCAGGGTCATATTAACATTTTTGAGGTTATTACCACTGGCTTTTTCAAGCAACAACTGTTTTCCGGTTCCGGGGCGTCGCAATTCCGGCACCTGAATACTTTTTCTTCCACTCAGGTAATCGGCTGTAATGGTATCGGCCTTTTCAATATCCCGGGGTTTTCCAAAGGCCACGAGCTCGCCGCCGAGTCGTCCGGCTCCGGGCCCGATGTCCACGACAAAATCAGCGGTACGGATCATGTCCTCATCATGTTCAACCACAATCACCGAATTGCCCATGTCGCGGAGCTTCTTAAGGGAGTCTATCAACCGCTGGTTGTCGCGCTGGTGCAATCCGATACTGGGCTCATCAAGGATATACAATACCCCCACAAGCTGAGAGCCGATTTGTGTCCCCAGACGGATCCGCTGCGATTCGCCTCCGCTAAGACTTTTCGCCGGCCTGTTCAAAGCCAGATAATCAATGCCCACATCCAACAAAAACCGTATGCGGGTTTTGATCTCCCGGAGAATCTCCCGCGCAATCGTATTTTGCCTTTCCGTTAGCTTTGCCGGCACAGCATCCACCCATCGCTCCAGCTCCAACATATCCATATTCGCCAGCTCGCCGATATGCTTCTGATCAATTTTGAAATGCAACGACTCCTGCTTCAACCGGTATCCATGACAAACAGGACATTCCTTGCTATTCATAAAACTACTCACCCACTTTCGGATATTTCGCGGAGCATCCCCATTATTCTGGTTCAAAATAAAATTTACGATGCCGTCAAAGCTTAAATCATAGGCAGCCGTTACCCCCAGATAATCATTATTGACTTTGAGGGGTTCATTAGAGCCATAAAGAATCATATCCATAGCTTCATCCGGAATATCCCGTATGGGAACATCCAGCGTAAAGCCATATTTTTTGCCTATTCCTTCGAGCTGCTGAAATATCCAGGATTTTTTATATTTCCCGACAGGGGCAAGCCCTCCCTGCTTAATGCTGAGGCTGTCATCAGGAATAATCCGCTTTAAATCAACCTCGGAAACACTTCCCAGCCCGTTACATTTAGGACATGCACCATAGGGTGAGTTAAAAGAAAAAGTATTGGGTTCAGGAGGATTATAAGAAATACCGGAGTCAACACACATTAAAAATTTGCTATACTGACTGATTTCTTCGGTCTCATAGTCCATCACCATCACAATACCGTGGCTGTGCTTCATGGCCAGGTCTACAGCCTTGCGGGTTCGTTGACGATCATCCGCATGCACCTGTATCCTGTCAATGACAATTTCAATGTCATGAGTCTTGTAACGATCTGCCTTCATTCCGTATCGTATCTCCCGGATTTCGCCGTCAACACGAACTTTGGTATAACCTTGTTTGCGGATGCTGTCAAACAATTCCCGGTAATGTCCCTTTCTTCCTTTGACTACCGGAGCCAGGATTACGACTTTTCTCTCAGCGAATTTTTTATGGATCAAATCTATAATCTGGTCTTCATTATACTGAACCATTTTTTTGCCTGTGACATAGGAATAGGCTTCTCCAATGCGGGCATACAACAAGCGCAGAAAGTCATAAATCTCTGTCACTGTGCCAACAGTAGAACGCGGATTTTTGCTTGTGGTTTTCTGTTCTATGGAAATCACCGGGCTTAATCCTGTAATTTTGTCGACATCAGGACGCTCCAGGTCACCGATAAACTGACGGGCATAGGCCGAAAACGTCTCCATATAGCGACGCTGTCCTTCGGCATAGATGGTATCAAAAGCCAGGGACGATTTTCCGCTACCGCTCAATCCTGTAATTACCGTTAGCTGATTGCGCGGCAAACGAACATCCATATTTTTTAAATTATGGACACGCGCGCCTAATACTTCTAACTGATTATCGGATGCCTCGAAATACTGTTCCTCCTGCTTCAGCTCTTCCCCTATTCTAACAGATTCTTCTTTCATATTTACCTTTTGCCTCTGAAAATAACACCTGTTTAATAGATTTGTTTTACTGACAAGGTATCATTAAAAATCCTTTGCTCAGCCTCATAAGGCTTCATAATGCGGCTGTAAAAAATGCCATTATCATCAGGAATAACCAACTGATAGGTTTTTTCCTGACGGTTGGTCAGATGATCATCCCGCAACCAGGGGTTGAGCAATCGCAGTAGTTTATAGGAAATCTCATGCTCTGCAGCAAACTCAACCCAGTCGATCAGGTCTTTATTGGTTTGCACTGTTTTGGTAATCAGCGGAGGATAAAAATCTCTTTCTCTAAAGTAGAACCCATATTCTGTCGGATGCTCATAAATGGTTTTCACGGCCAGAATCCGGAACATATAGCGGGCTGTTTCAGCATTCAGATATAAGTCGTAGTATGAATTCTGTTTTTGATTGGATAACACTCTGTTTGTTGCTCCGCGCCC
>JAWOBQ010000286.1:0-8902 GCA_046484255.1 Bacteroidales bacterium
CGGAAATCGGCCTTAACGTATAAAATGAAAGACCAACAGATCACTCTAGTGGAGGATTTTTGCCTGGAAAAGCCACAAACAAAACAGTATGTGGAGATCCTGAATAACCTTAATGTTCATGACCAAAAAACATTGCTGGTGGTTAATCAGTATGATCGAAATCTGTATCTGTCTTTGCGGAATGTTCAAAATGCCGGTATGATCGTGGCGGCCGACCTTAATACTTATGAAGTGTTGAAAGCCCACAAGCTTTTGATTACCGAGAGCAGTGTGGCTACCATCGATGGAATATTAAATCATAATACGAAAACTAAAACGCAATAGCAATGGGTGTGATTTTAAAGCCGATCATCACAGAAAAGATGACAGAATTGGGCGAGAAGCTGAATAAATTTGGCTTCATCGTGGAACGTGATGCATCCAAACAAGAGATCAAAGATGAGGTTGAAGAATTGTATGAGGTGAATGTTGCTTCAATCAATACAATGATCTATGGAGGCAAAAGCAAATCACGTTATACCAAATCGGGCGTAATTTCAGGAAAGACAAAATCATATAAAAAGGCTGTTGTTTCACTGGCTGAAGGAGAAACAATAGATTTTTATAGTAATATTTAAATAAGAACATGGCTGTAAAGAAATTTAAACCAACAACACCAGGTCAAAGACATAAACAAGTTCTGCGTTTTGATGAGATCACTGTATCAAAGCCGGAGAAAAGTCTGCTTGAACCCCTGCATAAATCAGGAGGCCGTAATTCCAAGGGTCGGATGACCCTTCGATATATAGGTGGAGGTCATAAACGCAAATACCGTGTTATTGATTTTAAACGTGATAAGGAAAGTGTTCCAGCCACGGTGAAAACCATTGAATATGATCCCAACCGGACCGCCAATATTGCTTTGGTTGCTTATTCGGATGGGGAGAAACGGTATATTGTGGCGCCTCAGGGCCTGCAAGTGGGGCAGGAAGTAGTTTCCGGCAAAGGAGCAAATCCGGAAGTAGGCAATACGCTTTATTTACGTGATATTCCCTATGGAACGATCATTCATAATATTGAAATGAAACCCGGGCAGGGCGCAAAAATGGCACGTAGTGCCGGTGCTTATGCGCAATTAATGTCGCGTGACGGAAAATATGCGGTCATTAAGCTCCCCTCCGGAGAATCGCGGATGATCCTTCAAACCTGTAAAGCAACAGTAGGAGTGGTTTCTAACCAGGATCATGAACTGGAAATTTCCGGAAAAGCCGGCCGTTCCCGCTGGAAAGGGCGCCGTCCGAGAACAAATGCAGTGCGCATGAACCCCGTGGATCACCCGATGGGTGGTGGGGAAGGACGCGCGTCCGGAGGTATCCCCCGTTCCAGAAACGGAGTCCCTGCCAAAGGATATAAAACACGGAATAAAAAGAAAGCCAGTAATCAATATATTATTGAACGTAAGAAAAAATAATCTAAATCCGAATTAACATGAGCCGTTCACTTAAAAAAGGTCCATATATACATTATAAACTGGAGCGTAAAGTCCTGAAAAATGCGCAGGCCAAAAAGAAAAAGGTGATCAAAACCTGGTCACGCGCAACAGTGGTCTCGCCGGATTTTGTTGGCCAAACCATCGCTGTGCATAACGGAAATAAGTTTATCCCGGTGTTTATTACCGAGAATATGGTCGGGCATAAACTGGGAGAGTTCGCGCCAACACGTACGTTCAGAGGTCATAGTGGTAACAAAAAATAAGAAGAGAAATGGGAGCTAAAAAGCGTATAAAAGCAGAAAAATACAAAGAAGAGCGTAAACATAAAAGTTTTGCGGTTTTGAAAAATTGCCCCACTTCGCCGCGGAAAATGCGGAAAGTGGCCGATCTTATCAGGGGGGTGGAAGTTGAGAAAGCTTTGGCCTGGCTGAAACAATCACCGCAAGAGGCCTCCGGAAGACTTCATAAACTGCTCTTATCGGCCATTGCCAACTGGCAAAACAAAAATGAAGGCGTGCGCCTGGAAGAAGCAAATTTATATGTGAAATCCATACAGGTTGACGCCGGAAAGACCCTGAAAAGAGTACAACCGGCACCCATGGGAAGAGCTCATCCCATCAATAAGCGCTCGAACCATGTTACCCTGGAGGTTGCCAGTAAAAATCTACCGCAGGAGACTATCACGGAAGAAGCTCCGGAAGAGCAGGTGGAAGAAGTGAACGAAAATACCGATAATAAATAATTAAGATATACATGGGACAAAAAGTTAATCCAATAGGTAATCGATTAGGGATCATCCGCGGATGGGATTCCAACTGGTATGGTGGGAAAAACTATACGCACAAACTTCTGGAAGACGACAAGATCAGGAAATATTTGAATGCACGTCTTGCTAAAGCAGGAATTTCCCGTATTGTTATAGAACGTACGCTGAAACTCATAACGGTAACGATCAATGCGGCCCGTCCCGGAATTATTATCGGAAAAGGCGGGCAGGAAGTCGACAAACTTAAAGAAGAGCTTAAGAAACTTACGGATAAAGATGTTCAGATCAATATTTCTGAAATAAAACGGCCCGAGTTAGATGCAGTTATTGTGAGCCAGACGATCGCTAAACAAATTGAAGGGCGGATTTCATTCCGCAGGGCGATTAAAACGGCTATTGCTTCCACCATACGTATGGGAGCCGAAGGAGTGAAGATCCAGATCTCCGGGCGTATTGGAGGTGCTGAGATGGCACGTACCGAGACATACAAGGAAGGCCGTATCCCCTTGCATACGCTCAGAGCGAATATTGATTACGCGCTTACGGAAGCTCATACCACTTACGGCCGCCTCGGTGTAAAAGTGTGGATATGTAAAGGCGAGATCTATGGAAAACCCGACCTGAGCCCACAAACAGCAGAAAGTAAAAAATCTGCTAAAGGGAATGTCGGGCGGAGAAGAAAAAAAAGAAGATAAGCAACATTTTTAGCTAATTTATAAAATACTGTAAAAATGCTACAGCCAAAAAGGACAAAATATAGAAAACAGCAGAAAGGAAAGATGAAAGGGAATGCCAAAAAAGGCTATACCATTTCATTTGGCTCTTTTGCTTTGAAGTCTTTGGAAGAATCGTGGGTTACAGGGCGGCAGATCGAAGCAGCGCGGCAGGCTATTACCAGAAGCATGAAGCGACAAGGCAAACTTTGGATCCGGGTATTTCCTGATAAGCCTGTAACGAAAAAGCCTGCAGAAGTGCGCATGGGAAAAGGAAAAGGAGCCCCTGAATTGTTCGTGGCCCGCGTACAGCCCGGACGTATATTGTTTGAAATAGACGGTGTTAACTTAAAAACGGCACAGGAAGCCCTGAGGCTGGGCGCCCAAAAAATGCCCGTAAAAGCCAAGTTTCTTGCACGTTATGATTATTATGAAGAAGAGGTGGCAAAATAATCCAACGGGCCCTGCTATGTGCGCATAGCTGATGATAGCCGGGCTCAAAGGGATGGATAAATGAGAAAAGATCCAATAAAATTTTAAAACATATGAAGCAGGAAGTAATTACAGAGATGTCTACGGTTGATTTGCAGGAACGACTGGAAGCTGAAGAAAAACAGCTTACGCGCCTGAAGTTGAATCACGCGGTTTCGCCTTTGGAAAATCCGTTGAAGATCCGTGAGTATCGTAAAACCGTTGCACGCATCAAAACAGAACTGCGTAAACGGGAAATGGTAGAAACGAAATAAAACCGGAGGAGTACTAAAAATACACAGTGATGAAGCGAGCATGCCGCGTCAAAACACTCCTGAAAAAAACGAAACCCAATGCATGCAGAGTTATCCCGATAATCGGGAACAAAAGGATGACCATTAAATGAATATCAGATAGAGGAACCGGCTTAGGGTAATTTATTGACAATAAAAAAATGATGATTGCATGGCGGGTTCTGTACGACCGAAAATATCAAATTATAAACAGATGAAGAGAAACCTTCGAAAAGAACGAATTGGTATTGTCGTCAGTGACAAAATGGACAAATCTGTGGTTGTTCAGATCAACAGAAGACAGAAACATCCCATATATGGAAAGTTTGTGAATAAGTCCAGCAAATTTGTTGCCCATGATGAAACAAATGATTCGAATACCGGTGATAAGGTAAAGATCATGGAGACAAGACCGCTTAGTAAAAATAAATATTGGAGATTGGTAGAAATTATTGAAAGGGCGAAGTAATCATGATACAGCAAGAGAGTAAAATATTCATAGCTGATAATAGTGGTGCTAAAACTGCCAGGGTTATCCGTGTATTGGGAGGCACGCGTAAGCGTTATGCTTCGATAGGCGATAAAGTGGTCGTTTCTGTCAAGACGGCTTTACCGGGTGGAAATGTAAAGAAAGGGGAAATTTGCACTGCTGTGGTTGTCAGGACAAGTAAAGAAATCAGAAGAACCGATGGTTCATATATTCGTTTTGATGAGAATGCGGGGGTCTTATTAGCTCCTACCGGGGAGATGAGAGGCACGCGTATTTTTGGCCCTGTTCCCCGGGAACTCAGGGAAAACAAATTTATGAAAATCGTTTCATTAGCACCGGAGGTGCTCTAAAGAAAAATACCTATGAAGCGTAAAAAACATATTAAAAAAGGGGATGCCGTTAAGGTTATTGCCGGCGAAGATAAAGGCCGGACGGGGAAAGTTCTGCATGTAGACCAGAAAAAGAACCGGGCTATTGTTGAAGGGGTGAATATGGTTTCCAAACATACAAAGCCAAACGCCGAAAACACCCAGGGCGGGATCCTGAAAAAAGAAGGCCCTGTACATTTGTCTAACCTGATGGTGATGGACAAACAGGGAAATGCTACCAAAACAGGTCGTAAACAAGATGAGAATGGCAATATCATACGCTATTCCAAAAAATCCGGGGAGGAAATTAAGTGATGAAATATACACCAAGACTCCAAGAGTATTACCAAAAGGAAATCGTGCCGGCGCTGGTTAAAAAGTTTGGATATACCAGCCCGATGCAGGCGCCGAAGCTGGAAAAGATCGTTGTTAACCAGGGCGTGGGTGAAGGGATCACGGACAAAAAGCTGGTGGATACCGCTGTGAATGAAATGAGCCTGATCACCGGGCAGCATGCCGTGGTTACCAAAGCAAAAACCGATATCTCAAACTTTAAACTGCGCAAAGGCATGCCGATCGGGGTACGTGTTACCCTTCGCAAAAGAAGAATGTATGAGTTCCTTGATCGGCTGGTGGCTATTGCGATGCCCAGGATCAAGGATTTTCAGGGGATAAGCGATAAAGGCTTCGATGGGCGAGGAAACTATAATGTGGGCATCGAAGAGCAGATCGTATTCCCGGAGATCAGCCTGGACCATGTCCATAAAATTAAAGGTATCAGCATATCGTTTGTTACCAACGCAAAAACAGATGAAGAGGCATACGAATTGTTAAAATTATTAGGCTTACCATTTAAAAACATGAACGCATAATATGGCTAAAGAATCAATGAAAGCGCGCGAAGTAAAACGCGAAAAAATGGTGGCTAAATATGCAGAAAAAAGAGCTGCATTAAAGGCTGCCGGCGATTATGAAGCACTGCAGAAGATTCCAAGGAATGCTTCTCCTGTAAGACTCCATAATCGATGTAAACTTACCGGAAGACCGAAAGGATACATGCGCCAGTTTGGCGTCTCCCGAATTAATTTCCGTGAGTTGGTGATGAAAGGACTAGTCCCCGGCTTGAAAAAGTCAAGCTGGTAACAGAAAATTAAGAAAATCATGAATACAGATCCAATATCAGATTATTTGACCAGAATCAGGAACGCAATGTTAGCCAAACATCGGGTTGTGGATATCCCCGGTTCCAAATTAAAACAGGAGATGACCAAAATCTTGTTTGACAAAGGGTATATCCTTAACTATAAATTTGTCGAGGATAACGGGCAGGGGGTTGTCAAGATTGCCCTGAAATATGATGCAAGTACGAAAACACCGGCTATAAACAATATGGAACGAGTGAGCAGGCCGGGTTTGAGAAAATATGTGGACGCCGATGGCCTGCCCCGTGTGCTTAACGGCCTGGGTATTGCTATTATCTCTACATCTCATGGTGTTATGACCGATAAAGAAGCCCGGGCACGAAAAATTGGTGGTGAAGTAATTTGTTACGTAAGCTAAAAAGGAGGAATCGAAATGTCACGTATAGGAAGTTATCCAATACATATTCCTGAAAAGGTGGAGATCGCCTTTAAGGATAATGTAGTTACAGTTAAAGGCCCTTTAGGGGAATTGCAACAAAAAATTCACCCTGAGATAACCATGGAACAACAAGAAGATCAGGTGATCCTGAACCGGGCTTCCGATTCGAAGGAAAACCGTGCATATCACGGGCTGTACCGTTCCTTGCTGAAAAATATGATCGAGGGGGTCAATACAGGCCATATTATTGAACTGGAACTCTCCGGAGTCGGGTTTAAAGCTGAAGCTAACGGCCAATTACTGGAGCTGGCCCTGGGATATTCCCATAATATCTATTTGGAACTACCCCCGGAAGTAAAACTGGAAGCCAAAACAGAGCGCGGTAAAAAGCCATATATCAAATTGACCTCGGCGGATAAACAACTTGTAGGACAGATCGCCGCTAAAATACGATCGATGCGCAAACCAGAGCCTTATAAAGGAAAAGGTGTATTGTTTAAAGGTGAAATTATCCGGAGAAAAGCCGGTAAAACCGCTGCTGAATAAAATATTTTTAAACGGAGGAATTAATCTGTATATTTGCAGATTATTTCCTTTTTTAACGGAAAATTAAACAGAAATGGCTGTAAAGAATAAAAAAACGGCAAGGAGACAGAAGATTAAACGGAGAATTCGTAAGAAAATCCGTGGTTCGGTTGATAAACCAAGGTTGAGCGTTTACCGGAGTAACAACGAGATTTATGCCCAGGTCATCGATGATGATAACGGCAAAACATTGGTTGCTGCATCTTCAAGACAAAAAGATATCGCTGAAAAAGGCGATATAGGAAAAAAAGAAAAGGCAAAACTTGTGGGCGAATCTTTGGCGGAAAAAGCAAAAGAAGCCGAAATTGTCCAGGTAGTATTTGACCGTAGCGGATATTTATATCATGGCAGAGTAAAAGCATTGGCTGACGGAGCCAGAGAAGGTGGACTTAAATTTTAATCAATTATGCCAAAGGGAAAAGTACAAAAAGTAAAATCCAGTGATATCGAGCTTAAAGACAGGCTGGTAGCTATTAATCGAGTAACAAAAGTAACCAAAGGCGGGCGGGATTTCAGTTTTGCCGCTTTGGTGGTTGTGGGTGATGAAGAAGGAGTTGTCGGATTTGGCTTGGGAAAAGCCAAAGAAGTAACCTCCGCAATAGCTAAAGGAGTAGATGATGCTAAAAAAAACCTGGTAAAAGTACCTGTATATCAAGGTACATTACCACATGAACAACTTGGGTTCTATAGTGGGGCCAAGGTGCTTGTCAAACCCGCCGGCCCCGGTACAGGTGTGATCGCTGGCGGTGCTATGAGGGCTGTATTGGAAAGTGTCGGAGTGAAAAATGTATTGGCAAAATCTCAGGGATCGGCAAATCCACACTCGGTCGTTAAAGCAACTATTGATGCCCTGGTTAAAATGCGTGACCCTGTCACAGTAGCGCAACACAGAGGGGTGAGCCTGGATAAAGTCTTTAATGGCTAAACAGAAAGCCGGAGCTCAGTAATATGAACCCATTGAATCGCATTGATCAAATTTGTATAAAACGATGAAAAAGTACAGGATAAAACAGGTGAAAAGTGTAATCGACAGGCCGAAAAACCAAAAACGTACTGTGAGGGCACTGGGAATTACCCATAATCAACAGATCGTGGAAGTGGAAGCATCCCCGGCCGTATTGGGGATGATCAACAAAGTAAAGCATTTGCTTGAAATAGAGGAAGTTAAATAATAATTTGATATAATTTTGAATAATAATATGGATTTAAGTAGTCTTAAACCGGCAAAAGGTGCTGTAAGGAACAATAAGCGGATGGGGCGTGGTGAAGGTTCCGGATACGGAGATACCGCCTCAAGAGGGCATAAAGGAGCACAGTCGAGATCCGGATATAAACGGCGCTCCGGATTTGAAGGAGGGCAAATGCCCCTGTTCAGAAGGGTGCCGAAATATGGGTTTAAAAACCCTTTCCGGGTGGAGTATGTAGCCATTAACCTGGATACAATTCAACGACTGGCGGAAGAAAAAGGTATTACAACCTTTAATAAAAAGGTGTGTATGGAAAATGGCCTGCTGGGCAAAAATGACAGAATGAAGATCCTGGGCAGAGGAGAACTTAATACAAAAGTGGATGTAGAAGCAAATGCTTTTTCCGCTTCGGCAAAAAAAGCTATTGAAGACCTTGGAGGTACAGCCTCTGTAAATAAATAAGCCATGAAGAGCGGGGGGAAATATGGTGTTTGCAATAACCTGGGGAGCAGAGCTGGGGAATTTTATCGCCCTGAAATGGCACTACAGCAGAGTTCCGGAAAAATAAAAGCAGGGATCGATGCAACCGGCCATGCCAATACATTGACAAAAAATAGGATGATCATTTCATGGTGCGTTCCATCCCGATAGGACGGGATAAATGTGACCGAAATATGAAATTATAGAGACATGAAAAAGCTAATAGAGACCATAAAAAATATTTACAATATTGAGGATCTCAGGCAAAAAATCCTGATCACTCTTGGGCTGATCCTGATATATCGTCTGGGTTCTTTTGTCGTATTGCCGGGCGTTGACCCTTCGATGCTGGATGAGCTCAAGGCGCAAACTTCGGGAGGACTGATGGGCTTGCTTAATATGTTCTCGGGAGGGGCTTTTTCCAATGCCTCCATTTTTGCATTAGGGATCATGCCATATATCTCTGCTTCCATTGTTGTGCAGTTGCTGGGAATGGC
>JAWOBQ010000044.1:0-9623 GCA_046484255.1 Bacteroidales bacterium
ATATTATTCTCATGAATTACAATTTGGTAAGGTTAACGGAAGCACAGAGAGTGCATCTTCCTCTAATTCAAGTAACAATAATACCAATCAGGAAGTTATAAATACAAATATTGCTGGAGCTATATCATCAACATATAGCGAGTATTGGGTTTCCGGGAATAAATACAGAGGGGTTTCCGGTAACTATTATACTTATAGAGGGCGCCAAGGCTGGAATCAATTTACTGGCTCAAAAAAATATATGAAAAAGGCGCTTTTAAAAGGTAAGGGTGCAAAAAATATCACCAAAGGTCTTGGGTTTATAAACTATGGAATAATTACTTATCAATGGCAAGAAGGACAGATAAGTAATGTAACATATGGAATTGAGATGACTTCAAATACAATAAGTAGTTATACTCCAGCAATAATATCTATTCCATGGACTATTGGATATGAAGGATTAGGAAGGCAAATTTTAGGACGAACGCAATGGTATCAGAATAAATTTAAACCTAAGGCTAGAAAAACACTTGGAATTGATTAAGTATATAGACATATTATTTGTTAGATTATATAGGTTTTATTACAATTGGAGTGAACCAGATCCTTTTTATACGACATCATTTGCTTTGAGTGGTCTTATTGCTTCAGTTATAAATTTATTAATATCTGTATTATATTATATTACAGGTTATCATTTTCTTTTTTTTAAGCTTTTTCCAGTTGGAATTTTATTAATTGTAATTGTTGTTACTGGAATATATTATTTTTATAAAAAGAAGTCATATTATCTTAAGCTAATCAGCGATTTTCCCAAGCAACATTCAAAACATAATTATGTAGCCACTATAATTTTAATCATAATGTTTCTCTCTTGGTTTATAGCACCAATTTTTTATAAATTGGGGTATGCTTAATGTATCATTTCCCGAATACTCCTGTCTAATCACCAAGAAAACAAAGCGCAAATCTTTTAAAAAACACTCTAAAAAACTCTCGCAACCCCACACCGGGAGATTTTCGTGCCTCCGGCGGACGTAGCTCACTACGCAAACCCTCGCTAACGCTCGGTTTTGCTTCGTTCGAAAAGACCCCGGTTATGTTAAAAGGGAGAAAAATGGAAAAACGGCCACACCGTGTTAAATTTTAAAGGCGTGGCCGTTTTTCCATTTTTCCCTTTCTTTTATAAAAGACCCTTTCATCTCGAACAAGCAAACCGGTTCACACTGATTACACGGATTTTGGCGGATTCCGCGGATTTTAGCGGAGGTTTGTGCAGTGAGAGATCCCCTTACGAGTTGTCGCAACGTTTTTTGGCTTTTTGCACAAATAATTGCCAATCCGTTTTTCCGGCACAAATCTTACATTATTTTATAAACTGATATCATCTTAAATCCGTCTAAGTCAGTTGTTCTAAAGGTAGTGATGCAAGCAATTTTGGCAAAGAGCTGATGAGTGGAGAAGTATTTGTTTCATGCAGAGCACGAAAAGCGCGTGGGTTGCATGTTTCTTTACAGACTTTGCGTAAAACAAGATTTTAGCCCGGATTTATGGCAAACTATCCCTAATTTTAAACCGTGAATATCTTTTGGTCATCTTCCCGTGTATCGTTAAAACCGGCGGGCCATAAAGATTTTTATTATATTTGTCGTATTGCTTTGACAGGCAATGAAACGTAAAAAACAACGTTTCCGCTTATAAAACAAGGAAAGTATATGAATTTCGTATATGAAGAAATGGATAAAGAAGCCATACGCGAGCTACAATTATATCGCTATGAAGGAGAAACGGTTGTCGTTGATAATGGGGTAGCTGCTAAAGATGCAATAGAAATATTAGCGAGAGCCTCTATCATTGGATTTGACACAGAACATAAGCCTTCATTCAAAAAAGGAGAAAATCACCCTGTTTCATTGATACAGATGGCCATAAGGGAAAAAGTTTTTTTGTTTCGCGTAAATAAATTGAAATTACCCAACGCATTGATCACCATTTTCGAAAATAAAGAAATCATAAAAGTTGGTGTAGGCCTTGAAGATGACTTCAACGGGCTACAGAAACTTAAACCATTTAAACCCAGAGGGTTTGTAGATCTAAGCAAATATTTTCAGTTTCATAATTACAAGCAAAGCAGCTTGAAATATTTAGCTGCGATGGTACTGAACATACGCATCAGCAAGAATCAACAGGTAAGCAACTGGGAAAGGGAGCAACTCAGTCCTTCCCAAATAAAATATGCAGCTACGGATGCCTGGATTCCCCGGGAGTTATATCTTGCCCTGCTCGAAGACGGAAATTATGCAGACAGCATGACACAATAACAGGAATCACTGACGGAATGGTTTTTGAATATTTTATAAATCGGCCTTCAACATTCAGGGCAGGCATCATATACGAATACATTAAATTACAGATAGATGAACACAAACTTAATTTTAAAGCAATATAACCTTGTTTCTGATCTGATATTCCGCAAGCGTGTCAAAGAAGCACTGGATATGCTAAAGGTGATGATCAGAAAAACGGAACTGCAGCAGTACGAAATGGAGAGGGATGATATTTCAACCACCTATGGCAACATCTTAAAATATGCCATTTCCGGGGTAGATGATCCTCAGCAGGAGGAGGTTTATTATAAGACACTTCGTGCTACTATAGAATTGGCCGACAAGGTAAAGCAGAGCCTGCTGTTAGAAAACAGTCCGGCGTATCGTTTTCGCAAAGAGCAATTACAGAAGGATCTGTCAAGCCCGGATTCGGGCACTTCCGATGCACTGGAAAGGATTTCAGCGGGGCTTACGGTAGATGACATTTTAGACCAGGAAGAAAAACAACCGGGCCAGCGGACGGCACACCAAAAAGCCCTGGACCATATCTTTGATGTACTGTGGCTTACCGATATTTACAGTGAAAAAGAAAATGAGTTAGCACAAAATATTTTTCAAAATAATGACATTCAATGGTTCGAGCGTTCGGTATTTGTAACTTCCATCACATTGAGTCTTTTACGCACTTTTGATGTACAAAAATTCAACATACTGTTTCACATATTCAAAGCACAAGAGGACCAAATTTCCCAGCGGGCCATTGCCGGAATTCTGCTGGCCCTGTTCCGGCACAACAAACGCCTGTTTTTGTATCCGCAAATTACAGAGCAATTAGCCACAGCTTATGAGCAAAACCCATTTGAAAAGCAAGCCGAGCACACGATCATACAACTACTAAAGGCAAAAGACACCGACCGGGTTACCAGGAAGCTTCAGGAAGAGATCATGCCGGAACTGTTAAAATTGCAACCAAAGATCCAGGAAAAATTAAACCTGGATAAAATTTTGGGAGAGGAAGCATTTAATGATCAAAACCCTGACTGGCAGGAATTTTTTGAAGAAACCCCGGGATTAATGGATAAATTACAAGAACTTACCAACATGCAAATGGAGGGTAATGATGTGTTTATGTCTACTTTTTCCAGGCTTAAGCATTTCCCTTTTTTCAACCGCGTGCAAAATTGGTTTCTGCCGTTTTATAAAAGCAATCCCACTGCAGAAGAAGCTCTAAGCCAAGAGGATGCCTTTCCCGATCCGGACAGCCTGATCGAATCTATTGCCGGCTCTCACCATATGTGTAATTCCGATAAGTATTCCTTTTGCCTGAACCTTAAAAACATGCCAGCCCAACAAAAGCAAATGATGGGCAATATGATGCAATCCGAATTTGAGCAAATGAAAGAAGTGGCAGAGGATGAAGAGCTTGTAAATCAGGAAAGCAAAAACAACACCATCATTGTACAATATATTCAGGATTTATACCGGTTTTTCAAGCTACATCCAATGCATCCCGAACTGGATGATATATTCAGTTATCGTATGGATTTTTTCAACAAAGACTTTTATCCGCTGATCGTAAAAAGCAACTCTATTACCCGTAAGATCGGGGAATATTATTTTTCCCGTAAGCATTTCGACAAAGCTGCGGAAGTATTTGAAAAGCTTTTGGAAGATGATATTGAAGACCATCAGGAAGTCTTCGAAAAACTGGCCTATTCCTTCGAAAAGCAAGAAGCCTATGAGCAGGCCATCGATTATTATAAAAAAGCAGAGCTTTTTGAAACCAACCGCTTATGGAACCTCAAAAAGATTGCTTTTTGTTACCGCATGAAAAAGGAACCGGCACGGGCTGTAGAGTTTTATAAGCAAGCTGAAAAGCTTGCCCCGGAAGACATCTATATAAAAGTACATCTGGGGCATACGCATTTAGACAGGGAGCAATACAGCAATGCCCTTGAATATTATTACCAGGCCGAACATCTTTCTCCCGATAATTATCATATTTGGCGCCCACTGGCGTGGTGCTCTTTTGTGTTGGGAGATTTTGAACGAGCTCAGTATTACTTGTCAGGCCTGATGAAAAAAGAAGCAACCAAATATGATTTTATGAATGCCGGGCATATAGCCTTATGTCAAAAGGATATGAAAAAAGCAAGCCGGCTCTATCTCAAAAGTATTGAAGCCCGCAAAAACGATTTTAAAGCCTTTCTGGAAGCCTTTAAAGACGACAAAAAACATTTGCTTAAACATGGGGTTCCGGAAGGTAAAATCGCCTTAACCCTGGATTATATCAGGTATAATAATTGAGTTCTGCGACAAAAACAAAGGTTTTTCATCCTTTAAGGGGCAAAAAGCCGGTAAAAACCAGATGTACCTTTTGTAAACCGGATTCAACTAATGAAATGCTTTTTGAAGCTGTTCACACCAGCGCTTAATTCTGCCCCGGGTCTTATTATTCTCATTATCTTCATCAATGGGTAAGCCCACAAAATGATCATCTACTAAAGCTTTCGATCGTTTAAAATTATATCCTGACGCAGATACTTTACCTGCAATTTCCCCATTGTTTTGTTTTACTTTATCATAAAGAATACGCATAGCATCAACAAAATTACCGGGATAATTCAACTGATCCCCCAGTCCAAATAAAGCTACTTTTTTTCCGGAAAAATCCGTTTCATCCAAAATATCCTGATAAAACTCCCAGTCATATTGCAAGCCTGCTTCCCGCCAGGTTGATGTGCCAAAGATCAGGTTTTTATACTTTTCAAGATCTTCTTTTTGCGCCATCACAATATTCTTAACATCGGCAGATTCTTTTCCGCCAAGCTCTTTTTGTATTTGTTCCGCCACGAATTCCGTATCGCCGCTTGAGGAACCATAAAATATTCCTACTTTTTTCATGAGTCTAATTTTCAATAATTTACTTTACCTTCTATAGGTTTTTTTCATTGGCTTAACTGTTATAATGACAATATAAACAAAAAAAAGTTTGCCTTTTTCTTTATTTTCTCAAAAAAAAATTGCAATTTCGCACGGATTGGAAGAGTATCACAATTTATTATAATTCACTAAAAACCAAATGTTATGAAAAAACATAATTTTTATGCAGGCCCTTCTGTCATGCCGGCCTATACTATTAAAAATACGGCTGCCGCTATCGAAGATTTTGAAGGCATGGGCTTATCAATCATGGAGATTTCTCATCGCAGCAAGGAGTTTGTTGCCGTTATGGAAAAAGCTCAACAAGGATTTAAAGACCTGCTGAATATTCCTGAAGGCTATCATGTAGTGTTTTTGGGTGGAGGCGCCAGCCTGCAATTTGCAATGGTTCCTTTCAATATTATGAAGCAAAAATCAGCCTATCTGAACACCGGCTCCTGGGCCTCCAAAGCCATTAAAGAAGCAAAACTTTTTGGAGAAGTGGATGTGGTTGGCTCTTCAGAAGACCAAACATTTAACTATATCCCTGAATTTGAAATCCCTGCTGATGCAGATTATTTTCATATCACTACCAATAATACTATATATGGCACCGCTATAAAAAATGACCTGGACAGTCCGGTTCCTTTGGTTGCAGATATGTCTTCCGATATCTTCAGTCGCCCTGTTGATGTTTCCAAATACGGCATTATTTATGGAGGCGCACAAAAGAATTTGGCTCCATCAGGAGTAACTTTTGTAATCGTAAAAGAAGAACTCCTTGGCAAGGTTCAGCGCCAAATCCCTACCATGCTCGACTATCGCACACATATCAAGAAAGATTCTATGTTTAACACGCCCCCCGTAGTACCTGTATATGCAGCACTGCAGACCCTGAAATGGCTGAAAGATCAGGGCGGCGTGGAGGCTATGGAAAAGATCAACCGGGAAAAAGCCAATCTGTTGTATGAAGAAATTCAAAGAAATAAACTTTTCAAGCCTACGGTAGCCAAAGAAAAAGACCGTTCAATGATGAATGTTTGCTTTATCATGAATGAAGAATATGCCGAACTGGAAAAGCCTTTCTTTGAGTTTGCCACCGAAAAAGGAATGATTGGGATCAAAGGACACCGTTCCGTAGGGGGTTTCCGTGCATCGCTTTACAATGCTCTGCCCAGAGAAAGTGTAGAAGCCCTGATCGCATGCATGAAAGAATTTGAACAAAATCATTGATTTTTACGCTTTCATGATTTCACGCACAGCCCATGAAAAATTGAGACAAACGATTAATTTAAAAGAATAATTATGACAAAATTACTTATAGCAACCGAAAAACCCTTTCATCCGGATGCCATTCCCGGAATAAAAGAAATCGCTGTGGAAGCCGGTTATGAAGTAGCTCTGCTGGAAAAATATACCAATAAAGCAGATCTGCTGGATGCCGTAAAAGATGCCACAGCATTAATTGTAAGAAGCGATAAAATTACTTCTGAAGTTATTGATGCTGCTCAAAAATTAAAAATCGTGGTCAGGGCCGGAGCAGGCTATGACAATGTTGATTTAAAAGCCGCCACCAAAAAGGGGATTGTTGTAATGAACACCCCGGGGCAGAACTCCAATGCCGTAGCCGAATTAGCCCTCGGAATGATGGTCTATCACGCCCGCGGACAGTTCAATGGAAAACCGGGAACCGAACTCCGGAATAAAACCCTGGGAATACACGCTTTTGGAAACGTGGGCCAACTTGTTGCCGAAATTGCAAAAGGGTTTAATATGAAAATATACGCCTACGATCCGTTTTTGTCCCGAAACGATATCCAAAAACATGGTGTTAAACCCCTGGATTCTGCCGAAGAACTATACGGTTCCTGCCAGTACGTTTCTTTACATATCCCTGCCAATGATAAAACCAAAAGATCGGTTAATTATTCCTTATTGAACAGTATGCCGGAAAATGCCACCCTGGTCAATACAGCCCGTAAAGAAGTAATTCATGAGGAGGATTTGTTAAAGGTAATGCAAGAACGCAAAGACATTAACTATTTATCGGATATTGCTCCGGACAATGCTGAGCAAATCAGGGATAAATGCCAGGGACAATATTTCTTCACCCCTAAAAAAATGGGCGCCCAAACCGCAGAAGCGAACATTAACGCAGGGCTCGCAGCGGCCAGGCAAATTGTGAATTTCCTGGAAAAAAACGATAATACGTATCAGGTAAATTAAAATAATAATAGCGGGCTTTGGAAGCTTTTAGCCAATATATAAGGCATGAAAGCTTTGCTTCGGAGCAGGCTTTTTTACAAAATGCCTTATAAGGCCTTTGTTTACATATTTTTGTACATTATATAATATTAAAATCACAAATAATTCCGTAAAAAACAATTACAAATAAGCAGGTCTCAATTGGTAAAAACTGCTATTTTTGCCAACCTGAAAAATCTTAAACTATAAGAACATGATAAAAGAAGAAGAACAAAAAGAACCATTAGAAGACAGAGATGACTTGCAGGAAAGTCAACCCAGAGAAGAGCGAAACTTTAGTTTCTTTAGGTTTGAAGACCTTCGACTCTATGAAAAAGTGCTCACGTATATTGAATGGGTAAATGAAACGACAAGGCTATTCCCGGAATTGGATAACGACGGATTGGCAGCCAAGTTCCGCAATGCCTCTCAGGCAATTGCTATCGGCATAGCAGAAGGATCCGGAAGGACCAAAAGCCAGTTTATCTACCACCTGAAACTGTCAAAGAGTTCTATTCGCGAATGTGTAGTATTAACAACCATTGCACACCGCTTCGGTTATATTGGTGACGAAGCATTGGAAGATTCCAGAGGCCAACTGATCGAGCTATCCAAAATGATGGGCGCCCTGATTTCCTCCCTGCAACGCAGCAATAATGGAAGTCCAACCGGCAATAACGGAAATCACAACAGCAGTTACTCAGCGCAGCAAGGGAATAACAATGAAAAATATTAACCCACCAACCTGAAAAACATGGCTATCTTAAAACCGTTTAAAGGGTTACGGCCACCAATAGAACTGGCTCACAAAATTGCATCGCGACCCTACGATGTCTTGAATTCCGACGAAGCACGTAAAGAAGCCGAAGGAAATGAACAATCGCTTCTCCATATTATCAAACCGGAAATTGACCTGCCTCCGCAAACAGACATCTATAGCGAGGAGGTATATAATAAGGCCAAAGAAAATTTTCAGAAATTCAAAGAAAAAGAATGGCTCGTTAAGGATAAAGAAGACCAATTGTATATCTATGCCCAAACTATGGGCGATCATAAACAATACGGGCTGGTTGGATGTGCCGGAGTAGAGGATTATATGAGAGATGTTATCAAAAAACATGAACTCACCAGAGCCGCCAAAGAAGAAGACCGTATGAAACATGTGCGCATCACCAATGCCAATATGGAACCGGTATTCTTTACTTACAGGGCTGTGCCCGAAATCGATCAAATTGTCAATTCCTGGGTGAAAGACCATGAAACCGTTTATGATTTTGTGGCCGACGACAAGGTAAAACACGAATTCTGGAAGATCAATGATGCTAAAGTAGTGCAACGCCTGATACAACTTTTTGAATATATCCCAAATACCTATGTAGCAGATGGGCACCACCGTACAGCAGCTGCAGCTCTCGTCGGCAATGAAAAAAAACAAGAAAATCCTAACCATACAGGGAAAGAAGAGTATAATTTTTTCCTTGCCGTACATTTTCCCGATAACCAACTGAACATCATAGACTACAACCGCGTGGTGAAGGACCTTAACGGCATGAGTGCTGATGAATTTATCCAAAAACTAAAGGATACATTTGATGTGGAAGAAAAAGGAAATGAGATATATAAACCCGGAAACCTTCATAACTTTAGCATGTATCTCCAAGGAAAATGGTATTCCCTTACAGCCAAGCCCGGAACCTACAACGATAACGACCCGATCGGAGTGCTTGATGTAACGGTATTATCCAATCATGTGCTGGATAATTTGTTGGATATAAAAGACTTGCGAACCAGCGACCGTGTCGATTTCGTGGGAGGCATCCGGGGACTGGAAGAACTGAAAAAACGGGTAGACAGCGGAGAAATGAAAGCCGCATTTGCCCTTTACCCGGTTAGCCTCAAACAATTATTAGACATTGCTGACAGCGGTAAGATCATGCCCCCGAAAACCACCTGGTTTGAACCCAAATTACGATCAGGTCTTGTTGTACATGAACTGGATGACTAAATAGTCTCTGTCCATAAAGTCCCATTTACTGCGTTACGCTTGCCCGAAAATTGCTCATTTACCTGAGTAAACTGCGCATTTTCGGGCTGCGCAAGCCTTGTAAATGGAACCTTCTGAACAGAGACATGATCATTAAGACACCT
>JAWOBQ010000117.1:0-3006 GCA_046484255.1 Bacteroidales bacterium
AAAAAATAGATCTATATTGCTAACATCGCGCCATGGACAAATGTTCTATTCCTCACCGAGCTCCAGATACATATTGCGGGTGATGTCATCGTCATTTTCATCTTTTACTTCGACAGTGATCTTTATTTTATCTCCGGCGGAGAAATAAGCCGTTTCTGTTACAGTTATTCTGCCGAACACACGTTTATCGATCACCTCAATATACTCCATGTTGCTTTCCCGGCGGGAGATCTGAATTCGTGCGATATTCCAGTTTTTATTAAACAGTATTATCTCTCCTTCATCATAATCAAAGGTGATCTCAACACTGAGGACTTCGACAGTTAACTCTCCGTCTGTGGGAGAAAGGACAGTCCAGTCGCTGCAGCCCGTTAAACAACATATAATTGCTACGAAAAGTATCAATTTTAACTTCATATCTGACCTTTTATGAATAGCATTACAAAGAAAACGCTCTTTTGCTCAAATTGTATTGTAACTATAAAAAATAATAATACATTTAAGGGAAATAGTCAAGATGCAATTGTATAACATTTCCCTCTTTTCTGTTAATTGAGCTTTTACTGATATTTCCCCTTCCCCAAAACCGTACAGTTTGAAATGTTAGTATAAATCATATATTATCCGCATCAAACACCCCCAATTTCACACTAGCCACATCCCGGTACACATAAACTCCTCCTTCTCAGCCAGCTGGCGGAGAAGGAGGACAGGCGTAAAACCGCCGCCTTTTATTTCTTTGAAGTGAGGTCTTTTTCTTTCCTGAGTAATATTCAAGCCATGGGTTAAAATCAATTATAGCGGCGGAATAGTCCTGCGTGGTGTTACGCTATCAGCGGAAAACGAAGACGAACCCACATGAATAAAAGCTCTTTACCCGCCCCTTACTACCCCGTACCGGCGAATTCACTGCGGGTAATAACAGGACTTTCTCACTTCTAACGTGTTATGCGTCACGCAGTACCCCGAACCGGAGAATTAATTCTTTTATATTATTGATAATTTTATTACCTTTTTCAGTCAATAAATAAATATGCTCAAAAGCAATAGACTTTATAACAAAGTGACTGCGGTATTCCATGGGATATATCGGGGCGGAGCCGTGCTTGGAATAGTGCAACAGCTTCTATTTACGTAATCATCATTGTACCGGAATAGTCGCTGTGACCTTATGTCTCAGGTCTACCTCCCACAGAAAGATATAGAAAAAATAAATGCGATTAAATATATTTAGACGTTAGCTACAATTGATCCGGCAAAATAAAATTAGAGATATACTATGAATAACAATAAACTAAATGACAGGTCTGTTGCCTATATGAATAAGCTTTGCGTTGAAATATCAGAAAGATGTGTTGGCAGTAAAGGAAACAGAGAGGCAACTGATTTTTTCAGCAAAACACTGCAATCTTTTGGCTGGCAAACAAGTTTACAAGAATTCAATGCTGTAGACTGGCATGACGGGGGTGCTGTTCTAAAAGCAGATGGACAGAATTTTGAAGTGTTTGTGAGTCCATACTCGCTCGATTTTCAGGGAACTGCCCGGTTGGGGATCGCTTCAACCGTATCAGATCTAGAGAAGGGAGATCTTCAGGATAAAATTATTTTGTTAAATGGAGAGCTTGCAAAGGAACAGCTTATGCCTAAAAACTTTATTTTTTACAATCCTGAAGAACACCAAAGGATAATAACCGCTTTAGAAAGATCAGGGGCAAAAGCCATTGTTTGTGCTACGGGAAGAAATGCTTCGCTTGCCGGTGGCGTTTATCCGTTTCCCCTTATCGAAGATGGAGATTTTAATATACCTTCTGTATATATGACTGAAAAAGAAGGGGCAAAACTCATTCCCTTAGCCGGCAAAAAAGTCTCCCTTGAAATATTATCTGAAAGAATACCCGGCAATGGATACAACGTAATTGGTAAAATTGGAAAAAAAGATGGAAAAAGAATAGTCGTTACAGCTCATATAGATTCAAAGAAAGGCACACCCGGAGCAACTGATAATGCCACAGGTATAACGGTTTTATTAATCCTTGCAGAACTATTACAAGACTATGAAGGAAATAGGCAAATAGAAATAGTTGCGCTTAATGGAGAAGATTATTATGCAGTTCCCGGTCAGATGAAGTATATAATGGAAAATGAAGGAAACTTTGAAAGCATTCTGGTGAACATAAATATTGACGGAGCTGCATTTAAAAAAGGTAAAACCACTTTTTCATTTTTTGATTTACCGGAAGTTTTACAGAAAACAGGGATCAATACAATTAAAAAATATCCAAATATTAAAGAGGGTGTACAATGGCCGCAGGGTGATCATAGTATCTTTTTACAATATGGGGTGCCTGCGATTGCTGTCTCATCAGAATGGTTCACGGAAAATAGTGAAAGTCAGGATATAACGCATACTGAAAAAGACAATATTGCAATAGTGGATTTTGATAAGATCACTGAAATTGCTGAAATACTAAACCGAATAATCAGGCGCATATAAGAAGTGGGTGTACAAGAGTCGTCAGACCAAAAGCAGCTAACAGCAAGTACCCGGCTACGCTTCGCTCCGCCCAAATTGGCTCCCGTTGCTCGCCAACTTCAGGTACTCGCGGAACGTTAGCCCCCATTTAATCACAATGCTCACGAAAATTGTGTATTGATGATGTAGTAAATAAGATTAACATGAAGAAAAAAATGTTATACATTCTAATCGGATTTTTATCAATTATCCTTATTGTTCTTGTGGTTGCTTTCCCCTTCTATAAAAAGCAAATGAAAGCAGCCGGTGAAAGAATACAAAGTGAATCAAGGATTTTGGAAACCAAATATGAAGCAAAACCTGCCATGCATACTTCCGCGCCAGGCGGTCTGGCGAGTGAACGTACAACCGGTCGATGCCACCGTGATACGCTGTGTCGCGCAGTTGTTCCAGTGCCGGCCGTACCAGCGTCGCGCCGCTAAATCCGTCTTCAAGAAAACAGAGTTCTTCTTCGAGCTGGTAGCCGTCACTAG
>JAWOBQ010000131.1:0-2710 GCA_046484255.1 Bacteroidales bacterium
TTAATGCATCCCCGATAGCTTATGATTTAATCATGCGCGGAAACAAAAAGAAAGCCGAAAAGGAGCAAAGCATTAAAAATGAGAAAAAGAAACAAAAAAAGAAATGAGCGATCTGAGAATGCTCAAAGGGTCGTATTTATACGGCCCTTTTTTATGATCTGTCAGGTTTTTATCATCGATAAGCACAGGAAAAATGCCGGCACGGAATTGCTCCCGGGATATTTGTAGATCTGTTGTTCTGAATCGCAAAGCAACGGATAACATTACGAATTTTTTGCTGTTATAGCTCTTTAAAAGAGTAAGTTATAAAATTTTTACAATAAAATAGAATAGAAAAGTATAAAGCCGCTAAAAATAGTTTTTTAAATTAAAAAATATTTCCGTATTTTAGCACCCCAAAATAAATTGCATGCCGCATAAATATTTTGAAATGGCTAACAAACAAGGCAATTTGGAAAATATTTATTATATTGGGAGTTTTGTCAAGGCTGCTTTACGGGCTGTAGTGAGGCAGTATTAGTATTTATCAGAAAAAATTTAATACATATTATGATGCATTTTAAATCTCTTTTCGCAATATTGATCCTGGTGGTTGGGTTTTCTTTTTCGCTGGCAGCGCAGAAAAATTATACTGAAGAAGCCGATAATGCTTTTACCATGAGGCGGTATTATGAGGCGGTAGAGTTATATCAAAAAGCGTATAGTGATGTAACCAACAAGGTTGAGCGGCGGCGTATTTTGTTCCAGATAGCGGAGTGTTATCGCCTGACAAATAATATACGTCGTGCGGAATTTGCTTATTTAAGGGCCATCCGTACAGATTACCCGGATCCGAAAATATATTTACGATATGCGACTATCTTAATGAAGCGTGAAAAATATGAGGATGCGCTTGAACAATTCAGGAAATATAAAGAAGAGGTTCCGGATGATCCCCGGGCTGATATTGGGATTGAGTCATGTAAGATGGCTCCCGACTGGATGGAGAACCCAACCCGTTATGAAGTGGAAGCCAATCGTCGGATCAATGATCGCAATAGTGATTTTGCGCCTATGTATGCCGACCGTAACTATAAAACAGTGGTTTTTGCTTCTACACGCTCAGAAGCCACTGGAAAGACCGATCCGAACACCGGACAGCGGTTTTCCGACCTTTTTATTATTGAACGTGATGAACGGGGAAACTTTAGCCGTGCCGAACTGCTGGATGACGAGGGGATCATTAATACCGGGGAAAATGTTGGGGCGGTTGATTTCGACCGGCGTTTTACCACAATGTATTTTACCAAATGCCCTACAGAAAGAAAAGAAGTGTTAACCTGCAGGATTTATAGTACGCGCAAGCGGGGGCGTACATGGAGTGAACCTGAAATGCTTAAGCTGGGACCTGATACGTTTACCTATGGGCATCCGGCCGTTAGCAGTGATGAACGAACCATCATATTTGCCTCTGATATGGATGGAGGTGAAGGAGAATTGGACCTGTGGATGGCTACCCGGAGAAGTGCTAACCGGCCCTTTGGGGAACCCGAAAATCTGGGACCTGCGATTAATACCCACGGCAACGAAATGTATCCCTACCTGTTTGATGATAATACCTTGTATTTTTCTTCAAACGGACATGTGGGAATGGGAGGCCTTGATATTTTTGTTTCCAAAAAAGAAAATGGGGAATGGGGAGAACCTGAAAATATGAAATATCCCATGAATTCACCCCTGGACGATTTTGGAATCACATTTAATAAAAACCAAAGAACACTGGAGGAGAATGAAGCTGAGCAGATGGGTTTCTTAACAACCAGCCGCCGCGGAGGCCGCGGAAGTGATAACCTTTGGCATTTCCGCTTACCGGAAATCGTATTTACCATCTCGGGAGTTGTTCGTAATGAAAGTAACTTGCAGCGTATGCCCGGTGCGACAGTAACTATGGAAGGCTCCGACGGAACCAAAGTGGAAACCAAAACCGATAATACAGGACGCTATAACTTTAATGAACGTCAGGTGAATAAAAATACTTCTTATGAACTTATAGCTTCCATGGAAGGGTTCTTTGATGATACCAAAAAAGAAACTACGGTAGGACGGGAAACCAGTGCAGACCTGGTCGTCGATTTCAGACTTAAACCAATACCGGATGAACCCATCCCCTTACCTGAAATTCGATTTGACCTTGCGAAGTGGGATTTAAAGGATAAATATAAGGACTCCCTCAATGGGCTGATCAAAACCCTGGAGAAAAATCCAAAATTGGTTATTGAATTGGCAGCTCATACCGACTTTAGAGATACAAAAGAAAAGAATGATACACTTTCGTTGCGCAGGGCTCAATCTATTGTGGATTACCTGGTAGATGAAGGGATCGACAGGAGGAGACTGCGCCCCAGAGGATATGGAGAACGCAGGCCCAGAAAGCTGAGAAAAGAATTGACGGTGAACGGGGTAAGCTTTGAAAAAGGAACTCATTTAACCGAGTCTTATATCAAGGATCTGCGGACAAGCAGGGAAAAAGAAGCCGCTCATCAGCTAAACCGGCGGGTGACTTTTGAGATCCTGAGAAATGACTTTGTGCCTTCTAAGGATGCCGTGGCAGATATCGATACAACCGGATTTGGGGATATTGAGTTGAATCCGGAAGAAAATATCCTCGAGCTGAAAGTAACCGATAACAATTATGAAATGCCGGTAATTGTTAACAGACAACAGCTAAATG
>JAWOBQ010000136.1:0-8006 GCA_046484255.1 Bacteroidales bacterium
GGTTTGGGGCAAAAAGCCGCTGAAAATCAAATGTGACCTTTTTAGACTGGACTCATGATCTTTTTAGGCCGGCCTCTAATTTATTCCTGAGGGATCCGATTTCCTGGTTATTCCTGTATATAAAACAGTCATTTTCCAGAGCAGACTGCTTAATTTTAAACATTTCGCAAGCCCCTGATAAACATACGACAGTTCCCGGGCTCGCCATTATAAACGCAACACTGCTTTACTGGACATCCTCTGGCATAGTATGCAGACTGGAAATTTTAAATCAGTTTTCGTTTGGGAAATCAGGATAAGTTGAGATAGAATATAAACTCCGAAACAATATCCTGCATTTGCTCATAATATTGTATTTTTGCACATCTGACCGTTACATTATTTATGCTAAACGAAGGTTATATAAACAAGGAAGCAGAACGCAAGGAGATATTACAGGAGTACAGGGACTTGATTCTTTCTGTAAGCCGTAAGGCGGACAATCATGGTCAACAACAAGTAAAAAAAGCATTCCAGATCGCAGCCGAAGCCCATAAGGACATGCGCCGCCGGAGTGGGGAGCCTTACATTATTCATCCTGTAAAAGTTGCCCGTATTGCTGTTGATGAGGTAGGTCTGGGCCCTACTTCGGTTATTTGTGCACTTCTGCATGATGTCGTTGAAGACACGGATTATACACTTAAAGATATAGAAGATTTATTTTCGCCTTCGATTTCCCGGATCATTGATGGGCTGACAAAGATTTCAGGGCTTTTCGCCCATTCGGAACAATCCATTCAGGCCGAAAATTTCCGGAAAATATTACTGACTTTATCCGATGATGTACGGGTTATTTTAATTAAGCTGGCCGACCGCTTACATAATATGCGTACTTTAGACGCCCTTGCCTCAGACAAACAGCTAAAAATTGCATCCGAAACGACCTACCTGTATGCCCCTCTTGCGCATCGTCTTGGGTTATATTCCATAAAAAACGAACTGGAAGACCTGGCATTAAAATACACGCATCCCGAGATCTATCAAGCCATCACAAAAAAGCTAAAAGAAACTGATTTAGAGCGTAAACGATTTATTAACCGTTTTTTATTCCCGATCAAAAAATCGCTAAACCAGGATGGGATATCGTATAAGATCATTCATCGCACAAAATCAATTACCTCCATATGGCGAAAGATGAAAAAGAAGGAAATCCCATTTGAAGAGGTTTATGATCTGTTTGCTATACGTATTATAATTGACACACCCCTTGAATATGAAAAACAGGATTGCTGGCGGGTGTATTCATTGGTTACTGACCATTACCATCCGAAAATGGATCGTCTTCGTGATTGGATATCAATCCCAAAAGCCAATGGTTATGAGTCTCTCCATGCAACGGTAATGAGCAATGAGGGAAACTGGGTTGAGATCCAAATACGCTCCAAACGAATGGATAAAATTGCAGAACACGGATTTGCTGCCCATTGGAAATATAAAGGAGATGGCAGCGTGCAAGACCTGGGGCTCACCGAATGGCTATCAAGGATCAGAGAATGGTTGCAAAACCCGGCCTCTGATGCATTGGACTTTCTGGATGATTTCAAACTCAACTTGTTTTCCGATGAAATATATATATTCACCCCCAAAGGAGATATAAAAACATTACCTGTGGGGGCTTCCACGCTTGATTTTGCATATGCGATCCACTCGGATATCGGAGATAAAGCCATAGGAGCCAAAGTAAACTTTAAACTTGAACCCCTGAGCAAAAAGTTAAAAAGTGGCGATCAGGTGGAAATAATTACTTCCAAAAAACAGGAACCTAAAGAAGAATGGTATCAATGGGCAACAACAGCAAGAGCTAAAACCCAAATTAAGCATGCCATAAAAGAAAAGCGTAAAAAAAATCTGGAAACCGGGAAACGTACACTAAAAAAATATTTCAGACTGCTAAAGATCCAATTCAATGAGGCTAACGTCAAAGCCTTGATGAACTTTGTGCAGGAACAATCCGAAGTTGATTTTTACCATAAAATTGCCGTCGAAGAAATCGACCTGGACAAAATTAAGGCCTTCTCATTATCATATAAAAAAGGCAGTTGGCTAAGACTTATCAAAAAACAATTCAGTAAAAGCGAGAAACCCCACCCGGATTCCCTGTATAATAAGATCCGAAGCAAACTGGAATCAAAGCCTGAAGAGCTCTTGCTTGGACAAGATATGGAAAAAATGCAATATTTCCTGGCCGAATGTTGCAACCC
Organism: Bacteroidales bacterium; assembly: GCA_046484255.1. Taxonomy (GTDB): domain Bacteria; phylum Bacteroidota; class Bacteroidia; order Bacteroidales; family PWNQ01; genus PWNQ01. Next base: position 2,241 of record JAWOBQ010000136.1, read on the forward strand.
TATCCCCGGGGATGATGTGATTGGGTTTATCAAACCAAACAAAGGAATTGAAGTTCATCGTACCAACTGCCAAACTGCTATCGAACATATGTCTAAATTTGGAAAAACAGCAGTGAAAGCAAAATGGAAAGAAACCCCTACCGTTGAATTTCTAACGGGAATCTCCATTAGCGGAATTGATAAAATCGGACTTGTTAATGATATTACAAAGATCATTTCCAACGAACTTAATGTAAACATTCGTTCACTGGAAATAAAAAGCTACGACGGGCTCTCGGAAGGCGTGATCATGCTTTATATTTCCAGTACGGAACATCTTAAAAGCCTTATGAACAAGCTAAGTAAAGTCGACGGAATTCAAAAAATTCAACGTATAAAAAAAACAGACCGGATTGAATAACACAATTTTTATTTTTTAAATTCCCTTATTTAGTGCCTGTCTGTAAAGTCGAGTGTTTGATTCATAATGTTCGAGTTCGAGCCTGCCCCGTCTTTATCGGGGGATTGCAAAATATTTAAAACAAGGAGTTTACTCTGGTAAACGACTGTTTTAAATACGAGCATAACAAAGAAATCGGATATTATGGACAGACACTATTTAGATTGAATAAAAATTTTCATACTTTTACAAAAATTTTAGCCCCATGAAAGATAAACAATCGAAAGAGACATACAACACCGTAAGACAGATTTTTACATCTTTTTTGGAAAAAAACGGATTCCGGAAAACGCCGGAACGTTTCTCTATATTAAAGGAAATTTACTATTCCGATGGCCATTTCGACATTGAAAGCCTGTATATACGAATGAAGAATAATAAATACAGGGTCAGTCGTGCCACTTTATACAATACCATAGAGCTCTTGTTAGACTGCAAGCTTGTCTTCAAACATCAGTTTGGAAACCGCTCAGCACAATTTGAAAAAGCCTTCAAATTTAAACAACATGATCATGTTATCTGCCTTGATTGCAACAGAGTTATGGAATTTTGCGACCCTCGTGTGCAAGAAATAAAAGAATCCATTGAAAAAATTATGGGGGTAAAGATCACTCACCACTCCCTTACCTTTTATGCGGCATGCTCCAAAAATAGTGAAGAAGAAAAAAGTGAAAAAGAAAATCAGGAATCCGAAGCATTTCTTATCTGAGCTGATCTGGAGGAAAGAAAGGGCCGGAAGCCCTTGAGCTGTGCTGTGCTTATCCCAAAAAACGTAACAAGCTAATTCGTGTTTGTCCATATTGTCCGATTTCTGCATTGTTGCTCAAATTTTAAATCCTCATATACACCAATTATATTGCAGTCTAAAATTTTTTTTACACCCCTGAGTTCGGTCTAAAAAAGGCAAAGCTGATTTTTAGCGGTTGTAATAATATTTGAGTTTTTAGAGCAGACTCAAGCTTCATTATTTTTAAAGGTGTTCAAGAGCTCACTTCGTTCGGTTCGCACGCCCCGGCAAATACGCGGTAAGCACTCGATAAAAACGGGCTAACCCTTGATCCCGAACATTCTGCATCAAATACCCGACTTAATAGACAGCTTCGAATTATACGGATCATATCAAAATCATCCTATGGAGATCTTTTATAAAACATTATTTTACTGACATTTAAATTCCACTTTCCAACTTCTTTCACTTTTTTTTCCGGTATTCATTTTATTTTACGTTAAATTTGTGCCTGAAAACAGACGTACAAGGCTTGTGTAACACCGCGAATACGAAATACGATAACAGGCTTAAAACGTTCATTTTTATGAGATTACCAGCACATTTCGCTTAGGTTGCTGTCCGGGTTGGGAAATAATCTAAGCTACAATAGTGCTATAAAGCAGACAAATAAATTAAAAAAAAATAATAATGCACGTAGATGTATTACTGGGCTTACAATGGGGGGATGAAGGCAAAGGCAAGATCGTTGATGTATTTACACCCTATTACGATATTATTGCCCGCTTTCAGGGGGGGCCAAATGCCGGGCACACCCTTGAATTTCAAGGAAAAAAACATATTCTTCATCATATTCCCTCGGGGATTTTCAGAAAAAACACTATCAACCTGATCGGGAATGGTGTTATTCTGGATCCCATGACTTTCCATAACGAACTGAAAGGGCTGCAATCCAAAGGGGTCAATCCCCGTGAAAACCTGTATATTTCCAACAAAGCCCATCTTATTTTACCTACCCACCGGCTGTTAGACAAAGCTTTGGAAAGGCAAAAAGGAGGGCAAAAGATCGGTTCTACCCTTAAAGGCATTGGCCCCACCTACACCGACAAAGCAAGTCGCATAGGCCTAAGGACTGGTGATCTCAGAGCAAATGATTTTATGGACCGTTATACTGCGCTAAGGGAAACCCATTTTACTTTGCTTGCTGCTTATGGGGTAAACCCCGGGGAAGAAGATATTGATACTTTATCTTTTGAAGAATATGAAAAAAAATGGCTGGAAGCTTCAATGCAGCTCAATAAAATGAAGATCATTGACAGCGAGAACTTTATAAATAACCAAATCGGACTTGGCAAAAAGGTACTGGCAGAGGGAGCGCAAGGAGCATTATTAGACATCGATTTTGGTTCCTATCCTTATGTAACCTCTTCCAATACGATTACGGCCGGTGTTTGTTCCGGCCTGGGTATTGCCCCTTCAAAAATCAACCGGGTCTATGGAGTTTTCAAAGCTTATTGCACACGTGTTGGCAGCGGGCCATTCCCCACAGAACTTCATAACGGCGGTGGCCAAAAGCTCCGCGATCAGGGACATGAATACGGATCCACTACCGGGCGCCCCCGCAGATGCGGCTGGCTTGACCTGCCGGCTTTAAATTATGCGATCATGCTTAATGGAGTTACCGATCTTATCATGACAAAAGCCGATGTCTTCAAAGGATTCAGCACACTTAAAATTTGCCGGCAATACCGGTTAAACCAGGAAAATGTGCCCTTCAGCACTCTTAACCTGCAAACAAAAAATTTGGAATGCTTTTTGATCAGTTTTAAAGGATGGCAAGATAATATTGATGATATTACCGATTATGAAGCACTTCCCAATAATATGAAAAACTATTTGACGTATATAGAAGAACAAACAGGTACTCCGGTAAATGTCATCTCGACAAGTGCAGACAGAACAGGTATCATATTCAAGCAAAAAAAAATGTTTAACTAAACTTTCTATTTATGAAATCTTTATGGCTTATTCTTGTTCTCAGTATACCTATGGCCCTTTTTGCACAGGATACGTTAAAAACAAAAGAAGTCCCTGACATTGTGGTTCAAAATTTTGAACGCCGCAATCGCGGTGTTGAAAACACCATATGGCTTAAAGAAAATGACAAGTTTCTGGTTTCTTATGAAACCCGGCGTGGAGAAGAAGAAACCAAATATTACACAAAAACCGGGGAATTGGAGAAAACTGTTAAAATAATCCCCCTGGATGAATTGCGCAGCAATATGCTGGAATATATTGATTCCGAGTTCAGAAACTATACTCCCTATAAGGCTTATTATATTGAAAAGGGCCGACGCGACAGGTATTACAGCATATTAATGCACCATAGAAAAGCAGATGACCCTCCGGATACGGAAATTCAATTTGATCAATCGGGCCGGTTTCTTACAGTAGAAAACCTCTATTTCCCTGAAGAAAACACAGAAGAACCCGAAATAGACGCCGATTTTGCTGAACAGGTTGATACAGACGTCTCCGAAATATCTGCAGTAGAATATGGTGAGTCGGTAAAATTAAAAGAATTGCCTTCCAAAGCATTGGATTATATACAGCAAGTCTATCCACGCCCCTTCCGGGTCAAAAAAGCTACTGTGGAAAAACTCAAAGGCAAACCGATCTACGAAGTTTTTGTGAAAAAACAAGGAGACGATTATTATTATGCATTACATTTTACATTTGATGGCGAACTATTATCCGATGAAAAAATATATGAGGATTAAAAATATTTGCTCATAAATTTTTTCAGCCAGTAATCCACATCCACCGACGGCCGTATTATCAGGATCCCCAGCCCATATACGGCAACTGTCAGCGTACTTCGGACGATAATGTCCAGAATATAATTACTAAAGCCCGGTAAATACCAGCCCACAGCAAAAGAAACAAGGCCAATTGCCAAAATTTTTAAGACGGAGACATTAAAAGGCTGCATCTTCCATTTAACAAGTATTATTAAAAATTTAAAAAGGTTAAAGAACACTTTTGCCAATAAAGTTGCCAAAGCTGCCCCTACAATCCCCATCGGCGGGATCAAAAGCAGGTTAAAAATAACAACCGTTACCCCTAAAAAGAGGATCAGAAATGTCTTCCAGCGATATAATCTGGATGTACTAATGATAACACCATTTATCCCGGCCCCCATATCGATCAGATAGGCTAATGCAATGAGGATAATAACATTACGCCCCTCTTGGTAATCTTCACTTAAAAATTCAAAAATATTATCCAGATTTACGACTAACCCAATAAACAAAATCATCCCCACCAGCAGTTGATTAATCACACTTTTCGTGTATAAGGAACTGATCTCCGCCATGCGGTTCCCTTTCCAGGCTTCAGAGATAAATACCGAAGATATCTTTAGTAAGGCTTTGGCAGGTTTTTGCACCAGGGATCCGAAAAAAAATGAAATGGCATACACTCCGGTTTCCCCCAGTTCTCCGGTAATTCCATGCACCATAATGCGATCAAGTTGTAAAATCAATATGCCGGAAGTGCCGGAAATAATTCCAAATAATCCAACATCGGCAATTTCTTTCCACATCTTTTTGCTCATATAGCCAAAGTCGGATTTAAGATAAAGCTTTCGACTGGCTTTTAAAGAAACGGCCAAAGCCAAAAACGGCAATGCTGCCACCCCTACATAAGCATAAACAAATCCTTCAAAATCTAATATCCCATAGGAAAAAGCCAGAATAGCCATAAGAATAAAAAAACGTTTTACCACTTCCTGGTAAAAAGTACCTTTTACGGCATTATACAACACTTTAAAATAATTATCCAGCAAGGCAAAAAGCATGGAGAACAAAGCCAGGAACAAGATCATCCCCGAAAAATGACCAAACAAGCCACCTCCCCGCTCAACTTTGGAAACCAGTAAATCTTTAAAAAAGATGTATAAAATAACAATCAGTGTAAAGCCCGCAGCTGTGATCAATAAAGTAGTCAATAAAAACCCGTGATGTCTGTTTTTCTCATCCCGGAAATACGGAAATAAACGAATGACAACCTCCTTCATCCCCATTCCTCCTATGTTAGCGAGGATAGTTGAGTAGGCAACCAATACAGTGATAAGGCCAATTTGTTCGGTAGTCAGTAATATCGGATACAGCAATCCATTAATAATAAACCCCAGGGCCACCCCCAGATAGATATAAATACTTCCTTTTACAGACTGTTTAAAAATATCTCCCACGGCGCATAATTTATCAGCAAATATACGAAACTAAAAGCATTCGGTAAATATTGTGTGTTATACCGGTTTTTAAGATACAATAATAATTTCCCTGCTACGTAGTAATATATAAATAGTCTCTGTCCATAAAATCCCATTTACTGCGTTACGCTTGCCCGAAAATTGCTCATTTACCTGAGTAAACTGCGCATTTTCGGGCTGCGCAAGCCTTGTAAATGGAACCTTCTGAACAGAGACATGATTACCAGGACACGAGGAGAGAAAATGAGTACAGATTCACCCCGATAAAAAAGGGAGACCTCAACTTCGAGGTACTTGTAGATCATCTACTAGAGAGCGATGATG
>JAWOBQ010000146.1:0-5387 GCA_046484255.1 Bacteroidales bacterium
TCGGATCGAGCACAACACCCCATGCCCGCTCTGCTTCGAAACGCTCCACGCCCTGCTGCAGCTTTTCTTTTAGGATATGTTGGATTTTAAGGTCTATAGTAAGATAGGGGGTAAAAGCGAAGGAGTTCCCCCACCAAAGTATATCGTATCGATTTCTTCGCTCAAATACGTTTTGCGTAATTGTATCTCTGCAAGCAGGGCGGAGGTTAATTCATTGCGGTATTTCGAAGAAGCAATGGAGTAAAAATTGCAGTACGCGCATTTATGCCGGCAAAACGGTATATGAATATAGATCCCCGCCATGATCAGTGTTGCATTTTAGAAATTATTCTTCCGGTTTGATCTTCAAGATAAGATGAAGCCATATCTGCCGTCAGACATGAATGAACCGGAAATATTGATAAACTCTCGCCCACGGAAAATTTAGCCATGTTATCCCTTGTGGTTTTAATGACCCCATGTTCCTGGGCAAGGGATTCGACCACGGTATTTTCCAGAAAGGTATTATCCTTTTCCGGGTCTTCCACCAGTCCATAGATCTGTTTTCCCGTAGGGTCAATTACAGATTCCCGGGATAGATGAACGGCTCCTCCATGAACGATGATCTGTTCACGTTCCGGATATACCGCAACCACCGGGCAGGCAACCTTAAGGGCGATTTCACGGGGGCGGCAGGAGCCCAACAGATACTGCATAATATCAAAAAACACAAAATTCCCCGGACGCAGTTCCTCTACGGCTTCAAAACGGTTTAGCTGTGAAAGGGACGGAGTATCCCCATATGAAATACAGGCTTTCGGATACAAACTCTTTAATCTTTCCCGTAACCTGATATTTTTTTGATCAATTGCCTCGAGCTCTCGTTTATTGCGCAGCTGATAAGTTTCTCCCGCATGGATGGAAAAGCCCGTAAAATTAAGGTTTCCGGCTTTATTGATCTCCTGAACAAGTTCTGAGATTCCTGCCGGATCATTGATATCCAGTCCTGAACGATGGTGCCCCGTATCAATTTCGATATGGATATTCACAGCTGTGTGGATTGTTTTCAGGAAAGGTAAAATTGCCGGATGAGAAACGAACAAGTATAGCTTAAGCTGCCCGGCCATTTTTTCATATTCTCCGGTTAGTGCTGGAACCGCGGGAAAGGCTATCATAATATCATCCCATCCGTGTTGGGCAAAATAACCTGCCATTTTGAAAGAAGAGACCGCACAACTGTTGATGCCTTGTTCCCTGAACCATTCCCCGATCTCAGCCGACTGATGTGTTTTAAAATGAGGCCTGAGTTTTAGCTGGTTCCGGCTTGCTTTATCCGCCATTGTACGGATATTACTCCGGATAATGGCTTCATTGATCACAACAACAGGTTCTTTCAGCATAACTTATTTTTTCAGTATGATCCGGAATGTGGTTCCTTTTCCAACAACAGAGTTTTTTACAAATATCTTACCCTGATGATATTCCCTGATGATGCGGCGGGAAAGCGAAAGGCCAAGCCCCCAGCCACGCTCTTTACTGGTGTATCCCGGATTAAATACGGATTTAAACTTGTTTTTGGGAATGCCCTTTCCGGTATCGCTAAGGTCTATATATACATGCCTGTCTGTTTCTGTAATATCAATGGTAATTTTCCCGGCATGATCAATCGCATCCACAGCATTCTTGGAAAGATTTTCGATCACCCAGGTAAACAAATGTTTATTGACAGAAGCTTTGACCTCCTTATTATCCGGGCGCCTGACCGTATACTGTATCTTTCTGGAGGTCCTGTTTTTCATATATTCTATTGTATCCATCACAATAGGAACAATATCCTGATATACCATTTTGGCTTCACTTCCGATCTTCGAAAACCGGTCTGTAATGATATCCAGACGCTCCACGTCTTTCTCTATTTCTTCTACTATTTCCGGCTCTACTTCTTTTACTTTAAGTAATTCCACCCAGGCAAGCATAGAGGAAAGAGGGGTTCCCAACTGATGCGCAGTTTCTTTAGCTAAGCCCACCCATACCTGGTTTTGTTCTGAGCGGCGTGCTACACTGAACAACATATAAGACACAAAAAGGAAAAGGCCGATAACGCCAAACTGAAAGTAAGGATAATACCGTAATTGCATTAATAAAGAGGAATCTTTATAGAAAATCAGCTGTGTCCCCTTATCTGCAAGCTGTATAGAAATAGGCTGGTTGGCATTCCCCAGATCCCTGATAAGATCAGCCACATAAGCACTATCCTGAATTTTTGCAGAATCAATATTCCCCCAGGCTTTAACCTCTGTTTTGGTGGAATCTGTAATCAGCACCGGCGCAGTAGAAGAATAATTATTGACTACATCATTAAAAAACGATTGGATCAGATCATCCAGCACTTTGCGCAACTTGGTATACAGCAAGGATTCTTTATAATAAATGATCTGTCCATACGTATCCTTCAGCGGCGGATACTCGGTAAACTTCTCTTTTAATTTCCCTTCCAGCACCTGAACAGTATCCGGATTAAAGTCAACATTGGCAGTTGTTTCAATGGTATCATGAATGTCGGTAAGGATAACGGGAATATTTTCATTTCCGGCAATAATATCGAGATAGAAAGTAAGATCTTCATCAGGGTTGGCATTGATAAGGCGCCGACTGGCTTTAGCCCATATTTCCACGCGTTTTCGTTCTTCCTTGCGGATCTCTTCAAAGAAATTTTCAGTATAATTCACCAGCTCTGCCTTGCGCTGAATAGCATTAGCCCATATACGCACCCGCTGGCGCTCTTCCTCGGCAATACGGTTAACTAATGTATCGGTAAACCACATGGATAAGGCTATGATGATCATGCCTGCCAAAAGAAGGAATATTTTCCAGTGTCTCTTATGTGAATAAATATTTATGCGCACTTATTCATCCTCCCATTCTATGATAAATTTTCCTTTCTCGCGCTCTTTCAATCTTTCTTTTTCTCTTTCTTTCGCCTTTCGTTTTTCTTCCCGTGCAATCTGACGCTCGCTCTTTGGCTTTTGCTCCACCGTACTGTCACTACGGAACAAGCCCAGCTCATCATGCATAATTTGCTTCAACTCCTGCTTCTCTTCCTGCATATCTTTCCTGAGTTCTTTTCTTAAGCCCTCAGTGTCGTAGGAAAACCTGGGGTTATCCATGGTTCCGTGTACCTTCAAAAATATCTTTGTCCTGCCCAGACCGTCATCCTGGATCTCTCCAAACTCCGTATTTTCCGGCTTGTTATCCCTGGCTTCACGTGAAAGCAACTCAGACAACAATAATTCAATATAATACGTGATCTCCTGGTTAAACGTATGCTTTCCCGATACCTTAATGTCCAATGCACTGGAATTGATATCCATTTTTGGTATGGTAATTTCTTCTTCCTTAATACTGATCGTATTTTCCAGGGTTTCAAATTCTACGCTTGATAAATCATCCACGCGCAGAAATTTTGACATCCGCTCCAGGGGTGTAAAGTTAATCAACTTTCCGTTTTTAATGGTAATCCCGGCCTGGCTTGTTAAGCTTTTTCGAATGATCTTCAGGTTTTTACGAAATGAGGCTGAGAGCGTAAAATTGGAAGTCAACTGCCCGGACAGGTTTTGGGCTGTAATATTCTCCTGCTTTAGATTTTCCAATTGCACGAAAGCCTTCCGGATATCTACATTCTTCATATAGACATCACCCTTAACCAAAATATTTTCTTTCGTTTTGGCCCTGATATTTCCGCGGGCTGAAATTCTGCCTCCCATGCTGTTCATACGGATATTGGAAAGCTTGAGGATCTGCTTGTTCAGAGAGGCGGTGCCGGAAATGGCCTCCCCCTGGAACTTCCTAAAGTTTAGCCTTTTAACGTCAAGGTCCATATCAAAGGAAATATACTCAGGGAAATTCACATAATACTCTTCTACTGCTGTATCAGAGCTTTGTTTTTTGCTTTGGACAAGCTCATCCAATAAGAGATGGCTGGAGCTAAAGTCAGCAATAATATGCAGGTTTTGATCTTCGAACAATAGGAAAGGCAAAAGGTTTTCCAAATACCCCTTAAGGCGGAAATCGCTCTTTTGGTTAAGCTTGCCGCGTAGCTCCCGGATAACTACATCCCGGGTGTTAAAAGACAAGCCCCCGCTCATATCATGTATCATCACCGGGCTGCCCCTGAGCTTCATATTCACATCGCTCAGCAAAACGCTCCCCTCCGTCTTACTTTGCCTGAAGTCTGCAGGTTTTATACTGTTGATATCCCCGGGGCGAAAGGATAAAAGCAGATCCATATCAAGGATCCCATTGGCAACTTCCAGTGTATCCATGTTTATGAAAGCGTTCAGTCTTTCAATGTTACACCTTGCTTTGGTCTTAATCCGGATATCCGGATCCTCCAAATTTCGAAGCCTGAAGGCAGCATTGAATTTCTCTCCGGCAAACAGGCCCTTTATATCCTCTATTTTGAGCGATGAAGTGGAAGCAGCATTGCTTTCCCCGTTCGTGAAGTTTCCATTCAGCGAAAGGTTTTCTACTTTAACGCCCGATTTTTTATGCGCGACCTCTCCCCGGTCTATTGAAAACGAAGATTTTACATGAGGCAAGCGGTTGGGCCCATAAGTGCCTGAAAGGCTTATCGCGATATAAGAATCTCCCTGAAAGCTATAGGTATTTTGTATCTCTGAATACTGCTTTGGAAGTTCCTTCAGGAGTGTATTTAATTCAAAGCGTGGGCTTTTTAAGTTCAGGTTTACATGCTTATGCATGCCATAACCCATGCTTCCAGTTATATCCAGAGGGATGGCATTGAATGTAAGCAAGCCTTTTTGCATCCGGATCTGCTCTTGCTCTTGTGAAACCATCATTTCCAGATCCGCCTCAACATGGGCCTCTTTAATCCACGCCATATCGTTCACGCGAAATTCATGAATGTTTATGTCTCCAGCCGTACTCAGATCAAAATTCTTCGCTGTGAATTTCCCTTTGGCTAAGGCTTTTCGAAGTGTGAAATGCGCATAATTAGATGACTTTTGGTCTGTCCAGCAAGTCTCTATATTGCGCAGCAGGATTTTTTCCATCTCAAAACGAAGCTGCTGTTTTGTAGTATCAGCTGAGGAGCGGATAATCTCATAATTGGTATTGCCATGTTCGTCCATTAGCAGATTTAGCTTCCCGTTGGATAATTCCAGGTTGGTAAGCTTGTAATCATCCCGAAGCAGGCTTATCACATTAAATTTAAAATATATTCGTTCAGCCTGCAGCAAAAATGAATCTTGCTGAAGGGTATCTTCGATCCGTGTATTTTTGAATACGACCGAAGCATAAGGGAATGTGCGAATAAGGGTGAAATCAATATCGGTATATACATCAGGGATAATATAGTTGCTCACTTCCTTTTTTATCAATTTCACTAC
>JAWOBQ010000241.1:0-9851 GCA_046484255.1 Bacteroidales bacterium
GCCGGATCAAGCCAAATTCACCAAGTTCACGTAATGGGGTTTTGCGCATATCCTCCATAAATACTTAATATTTTGATCTGCAAAGATAATGGATTCCGCCAATCCGGAAAACCATAAGATGACCCCTGAAGCAACTCTGTGGCTTTTCCTTATCCCTAAAAAGGACTGATTTTCATTATCTTCACGATTTATCGAGGGGGCCAAAAATACGCTAAAAATCAAATGTGGCCTTTACCGACCGGACGCATCATTGGAGTTGCACGATAAGTTCTTCATTATAAGGAAGCTTTGACTATAGTGATCTTTTGTTCGTTTAATGCATCCACCGTTACATAATATCCTTTATTGACAGTTGTAATATTTGCTTTCCCATATGTTGCCTGTACCTCTTCCGGTTTAAAATCCAGGGCAAATGTAACCGATTTTGCTTCCACTCCTTCAGGGGCTTTCACCTGAATCACATATTGGTCACCGGATTGTTTCACATAAAACTTCATGTTTATCAAGCTCTTGCGAAAGTCTGCAATATCCTTTGCAGAAGCTATCCAGGTATTATCCTGCTTTGCACGTGCAATAATTCCTTGCAGGGCCTGAAGGGTAGTATCATTAAGGCCCACATATCCCGGATGCCCCTGAAAGACCATAAGGCCAAAATACGGTTTTACGGCATATTCCCAATAATTTTCCAGGTATTTTTCAAAGAGCAAGGTTTTATGGAAGGTTGCTCTGCTTCGTTGCCTTTTATCCTCAGGCAGGTCTTTCAAAAAAAAGTAATCATCGTGATAGGTAGGGGAAAGTTCTATAATTTCCGTGGATTGATAAAATCCGTCATCGGCCATAACGATATTGTGAGGGACAACGCTTCCGTGGATAAATTCCACATTATTGGCGCCTAAGCTGCTTTCAAACGAATAGTCTTTTTCAGAAAGGGCTACCAATCCCCAAAATCCGGGCATTGTAAAGGGGAACCTGAACCCCCGGAATTTTTTCTCCCAGTGTTTTTCATTTTGATACATATCCTGCACTGCCCGAGCATAATTGAAGTTACGGTAGTTGGTAAACGCATATCCACGACTTTCAATTCGGATATCCTCATTTTGGAGGAACTCCATAATTTCCTGATCCACATTTCCATCCACAAAGATCGTCGGTTGCATATCATGTTCATTCAACAGGTTCAGGGTTCGTTTATACTGCTCCATATTTCCCCCTGCGTTCAGGGTTAGACAAAAGGCATAATCACAGGCAGAAGGCCAGGGATTGAGGCTTAAAGGAATATTATTTCGTTGCTGAAAATCTTCTACGACCGATTCATAAAAGCGGGTGATCTTTTGCGTACTCATAAATCCTCCTGCATTTGCAGGGTGCAGAAAATCTGATGATGCCAGCAGATAAGCTGTGCCTTTACCATAGCGGTTTTTCACAATAGCAGGGAGGGTATCTGCCTCATTGATCCAGCGGGCCATAATTTCTGCCTTTTCAGAAAAGATCGTATCAGGCACCGGGGTGTAAAAGTTTTTTCCTGCCTCTGGGCGGATATACTCGTCTTCTCCGCCCCCGATATTTCCGTAGATCTCATATCCTTCCATGTTTCTTTCAGCCAGTTCCAGGCCAAAGCAACGGGCAAGCGGATACACTTGCGGTGATAATATATTATGTATTTGGATCCGGTCTGTTCCGTCTATCTGATTACGCCCGATATTATCGCCGGAGATCAGCACCCCTCCTTCTTCCACAAACCCGGTTAGATTCTCCATTTCCGACTCCGACATAAACGAGAGCGAGTATTTGCGGTCAGCATCATGATAGCCCGGTGCGGTAGAGAGGATGATCATATTATAGGTTTTCAGCCTGCCGGGTTCATTAAGGATATCTCTGGGCTCAAGCCTTACTACGGCCCCCTGCTTATTAAAGGCCTGCAAGGCAATCACAATTCCTTTGGGCAGGATGGCATTTTGGCCCTGCAGGCCTGTCGTGATGATCAGCACCCTCGGGAGTTGCCGGTGCATACGGCCGGGAACAGGCTCTTCTCCTTCAGGCTGTTTTGGCTGCCCACATGCCATACTTAGCAAGCTCATGAGCAATACCAGGAACGATAAATAGCAAATTTTATTCATTACCATATTTGTTTTAATATTATTTCTGTACCCGGAACCATTTCAAAATATACAGTTCCATCACGGTTCGTCAGCGTATATTGACCTGCCTCACTAGTCACTTCAACATAAGGGGCATATGTTTCAAAGCGAATACTTAAAGGATGGTCGTATATTTCCGGATCAAGCGGGCTTTCCAGGCTTACAAACAAACGGTCTTGCTGCCAGCTAACCTTAATGCTGGAATGTTTCCGTTGCTTCAGATAGCGAAACACATCCCATTCGGAGGCCAGCCAATAGTTATGGTTCCGGGCCAGCCTGAGCTGTCTTTCAAAAATTTTCTGTTTGATAAACAATGAATCTCCTTGCTCCGGGATTTTTTCTCCGGCCAGGTAATGGTAGTTCAAAACCAGCCACTGCTTTTGATTTTCCTTAAGGATGGAATCCAGCGATGACAGGCTTATTTGGGAAGCATACAGATTGTGTCCGTTGATCCCTGAAAAAGATTGTGTTCCGGATTTATTGCGACGCAATAATTCTGCTTCTTCTTCCACAGGCCCGGATAGTTCAACATCCCCAATGATATGCCGTATCGGTGCATTGATCATTTCTTTCATATCGTAAAAGTCATCCTCAATATCTGACCCTTCGACGGCTTGCAAAGCCAGATTATGGCCCTGGCTCCTGATCTCCTGAAGAACACTGCCGCTTAAACGCTTTCTTCTTCCCGCTTCATCGATCTGATATTGACCGGCAGGATCATCAATAACTTGCGGGATAACGCCAAAACCGGCATTAACACGATATTTGCCTAACACCGGTAAAGCCAGTGCAACCTGAGTGTGAGCAGACCCCAGGAAACTAAAAGAAACGGCGCCTTCCTTATTTTGATAATATGGGCATACAAAAAGTTTTGCTTCATCCGGGAAAGTGATCTCACGGCTTAGGTCTACCTGCCGCTCCGCTATCCTGAAATAACCTTTTAAGCTGTCATACAAAGGCTTGAGCCTTCTGCTCCATGTGGGCTCTTCCCAGCCTTCCCATAAATAATGTTCGTAATTATTTGAGGGGTAGCGTCTAATTATATTATTTTCCTTATCGGTAACAAAGGCAATTATCTGGAATCCATTGGTTTGAGTATACTCCATTTCACCGGTCCCCGGCTGATTATCCAGGACATACTTTTTGGCGGGATTTGAAACATTCAGAAGGTGCCAGGTAAGCCGGATCTCCATTTTTCCGGATTCATCATCCCAGTACCAGTCGGCATTGGAAGTTTCTGCCACATTACTTTTCCCGTGCTGAAGCTTTCCGCGGTTCACCATGACCGAATCAAAGCTTTCCCCGGTAAGCGATTCCCTGCCCCGGTTAGTCAGCATATGCTGCGGGACAAAATTCGCTTTTTCGTTGGGTTTAGACGCATAACCCGGCACAGAGTCATTATAAATATCCGTGAACACGGAATAGGGTTCATCGACAAGGATAGCGGCACTATCGGTTCCATAAAACTCAAGCAGAAATTCAAACCCCCGCTTATAGCGTTTACTGCTAAAAGGCAGGCGGTGGCTTCCTTTGTCTTTCCCATAGGTATCCACAGCAATATAAAGGTTGTGATGGTCAAAGTCCAGCTCGTTCAACCGCCAGGCCAAATAAAACCAGGAAGGATCAGCATGGAAGCTGCTCTTCTGTTTTTTATTGTTACGGAATTTTTGGGGCCAGTCGTCAAAGCTGCCGTCTATAGTTCGTTCCCGGCTTTCAAAAGCCAGGATGCCGAAGTTTTGTTCCGGATTCTCCATATTATGCCAGTATTTCCGGTCATGGAAGGGTAGTTCAAAGTCCATAATCAACCAGTTATGCTTAAACCATTCATCGGCCCATTCAAAGTACAATCCTCCGGCACAGCCACTATGGAAGATATCGCGTGTAAGCATAGTGGCTATTTCGGCTTGCCGGGCTTCACTGTGCCCCCCCTGGTCAAAACCAAAGGGAGTGACATGGCTGCTGCCCCTGCTGCTGGGGATCCCATATTCAGCAATGATAAGCGGCATCCCCTGATAATTGGATTTCAAATCTTCCAGATACCCTATATAATTATCTGGCTCCCCGGATTTATTTTTAGCGTTGGCATATTCCTGCTTCAGATAAATAAAATCAGGATAATACGGATATGCATGATACGAAGCATATATCCCGGGGCGAAAAGACTTGTGGCTGTGGAAATTTTTGAAGTACACCACCTCCAGATCATTGTCAAATTCTCTGACTTTTTCATTTTCAATAAATTCCGTATTATGATACATCGGATCCAGCGGCAACCAGTTGACAAAGGAAAGCGGGTACTGCTTTTTATATTTTTGGGTTTTATACAAAACGGTAAAATCCATGATCTCCGCCAGCCAGGCTTCCATCGGAGAGCCTTTGGGCATAGATATAAAATCCCCGTAATAGTGGGATCCCTCATGTTTTTGATTCGTTTTAAAAACCGCATTGGGTTCCCACTCCCGCCCCAGGATCAGACCGGCCACATAAGAGGAAACATCCGTGGCATATATTCCCGAAGCTTTCCCCTTCACAGGGTCCAGCACTGCATTCCCATTGAGTACATCGATCACATCCATGATCTCCTGCTTAAAGGCCCTGGTATAAGATTCCTTCCTGTAATCATGGCCTTCGGGTATCGTAGCCCATGCCCCCTGGAAAAGATAAATCGGATTATCCTGATGCCGGAAGTTATATTGAGCAAAGGCTTCATAAAACTCCGGAGGAAGAATAGTGTACGTTCGTACGGCATTGGCATTCATTTCTCCGATCTTTATTAACCAATCCATGTATTGTTCACGGGTCATGGCAAATTCCGAAGGAAACTTACCGGGGAGGGCCACCCCCATATTTACTCCTTTTACCATCACAGGCGACCAATGGGGATCCTCGTTTTTATACCCATAGCTTAGCTTTTCCATATAATCGCCCCGGGCCCGGAAAAAATAATCCACCTCAGCCGCGATCTGACGCAATTGCTGTGCCGGTTTTTTTTCCAGCAAAGGAGCGGTTTCATCTTCCAGCACCTCCGTAACCACCTGTTGCTCCCGGATCCTGGTCTCATGCTGTATCATCAGGTAAACAACGTACCCCAATCCCAACAAAAGTAATGCTATGACTATGAATTTTCCCTTCATCGCTAAACGTTAAAATTTAAATGATAAGGCCACAAAAGCAATCAAATTCTCATAATAAGGATTATAAAAATGACTTCCCCCAATAGATACTGAAAACCCATTCTTGTTATAACCGGCTTCGAAAGAACCCGACCAATTATCGGCATCAATCGAGCCAGTTACCTCCTCCTCTTCGCCGCTACTATTCGTTTCCAGATAATAATACTTTTCCGAGCCTGAATTCCCGCTAATCATGCCATAAATATACCACGAAGAAAAACTATGATAAACTGAAACAGAAGCTCCTGTCAACAACCGCTCCATGGGCGTATAATAATCACCGGAATAGTAGTCAAAATCATAATAAGAATGAGTAAGGTTCAATTTTATATCAGGCTCTTTTATCAGTTTGTAGCCCAATGACAACCCATACGACAAATAAGGGTTTTTCTTGATCGTAAAGGGGTCAGAGCGATATTTCCTGACGGGCTTTTCATCCGTAAGTCCCCGCCCAAGTTCCAGCGACAGTGACAGGTCTGAAAGAGTTAGTTTAAGATTTTCGGATAATGCGTGTCGTCCCACCTGATTCCAGTAATAATAATACGTATAGCCCGCATTTAGCGTATTTTCTAAAGCCAGTTTTCCCAGTTTTGATCTATATCTCCAGCTTAATCCATAGGAAGTTAAACGGTCATCCGAATTGCTTGCTCCGGCATTAAGGCTTATCGTATGATTTTTAGCTATCCAGGATGCTGTTATCCAGGTATTATCATACCAGCGTGTGGTATCATTTTGCTCAGGTTGTTCATAGGAACGATTGGAATAATCAAGCAGGAAATGAACAGACATCTGAAACCCGTCCGTAAGTCGTTTTTGAAGGCCGTAACGCTGGATCAGGGCCTCGATCTGATATGTTTCCTCTTTTTCCTGTACGTACTGGTACCGGCCCTTTGCCTGCAGCTTTAATTGATCGAGCACATCATTATATTGGTTTTGAACATCCGCATTTTGGGTGTCCAGAGAAACCGCTTTGCGATAATATTTTTCTGCACTATAGGGTTTAGACTCCCAGTAATACATTTTCCCGAGGCCACTCCAGGCTTCGGCCAGCGTGCTGTCTCTCTGCAAGGCGCGGCGATATACCTCTATGGCCTTAGCGATCTGCCCATCATATCCCAACACTTTTGCCCACAGCAAATAAGAAGGCAAATGCTCCGGCATTAAACGCACGGCCTCTGATGCATAGTCACTGGCAATATCTGTCCTGCCTTTGCCGGTATAGCTTTTTGCCATTCCGTGCAAGGCCTCCACATCGGTGCTGTCATGATTATAGATCATCTCAAAATAATACAAGGCCGAATCCATATTTTCCGCTCTGTAGTATAACCGCCCAAGAGCCAGGCGGGCATCATAGTCGGTGCTGTCCATTTGAAACACGGAATGATACTTGCTGATAGCCGTATCAATATTTCCTTTTTGCATAGCCTCATAGCCTTCAGCACGCAATTCTTCCCTCTCCTGCCCCGGGGCAACAAGCGTTAGGCCCATAATACATAGTGTAAGTATAGACTTTAAAGAGCTGTTCAATAGTATATTAAATCTTCGCATCATCATCGAATTAATAAGTAAGGCCCCATATACCGGCTTCCTCCCCGCTCCTCTTTCCCATCCCATACCTTAGGCGGGCAGTTGCGGACTCCGCTTTTAGGAAAGATCTTTCATCCCTTTGCGTTCAAACTTTTTCCAGGCCGTTTTTTTAAGGATCACATTTCTAAACCCCTTTAACTGAGCTGCAAATTTAAAAAAGGAATAAGAAAACTCCCCGGCTATTGCAGCCAGAATTAATATGCTCCATTCTTTAAAATTTTTGTACCGTAATGTCTCTCTGTTCGTATCACTTTGGTCTCTGCTCCAATACTCTACTATAGCCGTAATGCCGCCGGAAATGATCGCCGTTAACAACATAATCCCGATCACTAATAACAACACCCATTTCATATTCAGCATCTGGATCCAGGCAGCCACAATAACAAAAGCTATTGCAAACAATTTTACAAGCGGAGCAAGCATTTCGAGAAATACATAATAGGGCATACCTATTAAACCAGTGGCTTTGTATTTTGGTTCAAAGATCATCTCCCGGTGCATAAGGAGACTTTCGATAAGGCCGCGGTGCCAGCGTTCGCGTTGCTTAAAAAGATCGTTGCCTTTTTCCGGGACTTCCGTCCAACAAACGGGGCCCGGCAAAAACACGGCTTTGGCTTTTTCTTTTTGTTCATGCCGGTATTTAAACAGGCGTACCACTATTTCCATATCTTCACAAACCGTTTGTTTGCCCCTGCCAATGGTTTTTACAATATAGGGGTGTTCATTGTGACGGCTTAGAAACCCCCCTGCTTCCAATAACTCCTCATGCCGAAACATCGAAAAGGCGCCGGACATTATTAAAAGTGCATTTACACGGCTTAAGCTAAGCCTGGACACCATAAACGACTTGATATATTCAATGATCTGCCAGAGTACCCATATATTTCCCGGTGTTTTCGCACTCACCACACGATTATTACGCAAAACCATATCGTTGGAGGGAGCCAGTTGCCCCCCGGCCACTATGGTGCGGGGATCCATGATAAACGGCTGTACAACCTTCTTTAAAGCCTGCTCGTCCAGCATAGAATCAGCATCTATCGTGCATACGTACCGCCCGCCCGCGAAATTTATCCCCGCATTGATCGCATCTGCCTTTCCCCCGTTTTCCTTATCTATAACGGTTAAAGGAAAATCCTCCGCCTGATATATGTGCCTCACCGCTGCCGTATTTAACGGCAAAGGATCAGACGGAAAAGAAACAGGCCGGAAAGAAAAATGTTCCAGCAAAGCTTCCAGTGTGTTATCACTTGAGCCATCATTGACAACAATAACTTCAAAAGCAGGATAATCCAGATGTAAAAGCATTTCCGCACAATGATTAACAGAAACCGCCTCATTATATGCCGGAACAATAACCGTTACCCTGTGTTTCTGCAACTCATCCTCTGCAACAAGGGATTGGACAGACCGGGCATCCCCCCTGGGCTTACTTAAAAACACAATAAATGCATACAGGAATAAGATAATATCCACCAACAAATAAAAAACAAAATAAACAATCAGCAGCTTTTCTATTATTCTGAGTATAAAAATCATGTTCTTGCTTTTAAAAATTACACTTGAACCCTTTTCAAACCGAACTCACCCTATTAACAAACGCTCATTCCTCCAAATATGTATTTGCCTGTTTACAAGACCAAAGAAAATCATTATTTCTATATTTTCAAAAAAAACTCCTTTCTAAAATAGCACCATTTTTTTTCAACAGCTTTTTCCGGCCCCTAAAGTGTGAAGAGGCTGAAAATCAGCCACCCTTTAGGGATGGGGTAAAGCTGATTTTCAGTTGGGTATAATAAATTTTGTATTTTTAGACCGGTCTTTATTTATGATAAAATATTAAAAAAAATCAGAAAAATCAGAAAGGTCTTTACAAGAGTCGTTATAATTCGTATATTTACCCCATGAAAAAAAATAAAAACGTATAATATTATGAAAAAACTCATTATAGTCGGAACGGATTTTTCGGAAGGTTCAGAGTACGCTTTAAATTATGCGATCCGGGTAGCCAACCAGCTAATGGCAAATATTTTGCTGGTCTGGGTTGAAAAGGGCAAATCATCAGTAGAGACGGATAACGATTATGATCCGAAAACAGAGGCAAAAAAGCGCTTTGAAGACCTTATTGAAAAACGGAAAAATTCATTAACGGGCGGAAAATTTATGTACAAGATCCGTTCGGGTAAAGTACATAAAGAAATAAGCGACCAGGCAAAATATCACGATGCCTTTATGGTTGTCGCCGGGACCCACGGGACTTCCGGATTTGAAGAGTTCTGGATTGGTTCCGATGCCTACCGCATTGTAACCTCCTGCCCCTGTCCTGTCGTCACCTTACGTTATGGAGAATCCGCCGACAGAGACATTAAAAAAATTGTTCTGCCCATCGACAGTTCCCGTCAAACCCGGCAAAAATTGCCGTTTACGGCAAAGATGGCTCTTTATTTTGGTTCGGAGATCACTGTTCTGGGCCTTTTTTCCAATGTAGGTTTATCCACGAAATCGCTCATCAATGGTTATGTGGACCAGGTAGCAAAATATTTAAAAGATAACAACGTACAATATGAGATCGAAAAGCGAGAAGCCGGTAACCTCACTAATGCAACCATAGAGTTTGCCCGAGAAATTGATGCCGATCTGATCTCCATTATGACCGAACAGGAAACCACTACCGCTAATTTATTGATGGGGCCTTATGCGCAGCAAATGGTTAACCACTCGCCTATACCGGTATTGTCTATCCGACCGAAGATATTGTATGAAAAAGTTCATCAATTATGAGTCCGGCATAAAAAGGGTAGATCTGATTTTCAGCGGCTTTTTGCCCCGGACCCTAAAGCGTGAAGCCGCTGAACCGAGCATGCCTTTACAAAACACACAGGAGGATGATTAAATGCGAGGAGGCGAACTGCCTAAAGAGTGAGTCAGTGTGCGGGGAGTTCCCCTTTAAGGG
>JAWOBQ010000277.1:0-7296 GCA_046484255.1 Bacteroidales bacterium
CAGACCAAAAGCAAAAAAACATAAAGATTTAAAAATAAGCATTTTATTAAAATTTTGAACATATGAAACCTCCATGATAAACCTTTAGCACACAGGGGGATGATCAAAGCAGAGAGGTTCCATCCCGATAGGACGGGATAAATATGACCTATTTAATTAAAATTTTGAACATATGAAATCCCTGTTAAAAATTTTCACGGCAATGTGCATCGCCATTTTTTTCGTGGCCTGCGGAGGTAATGGCGGATCTGTAAAACAAGCCAAAGAGACGCAAGACTCTTTATTGCGGCTTCGTAATGATTCAATCCAACAGGAAGAAATAGACTCTTTAAAGCGGGAAAGAGCCGGTAAATATCCTGTTGAAGGTCCCGGTATTGATTAGTTGAGGAAATAACAAAAGAAATAATAAGTCCGGGAACAAATAAAACGCTTACAATGGTGTTTTATTTGCAATAGATACATGGGAATTTCTTAAGTTTGGCACATAAAATTATATTTAATATTTAAATGGTAAAGGATACATTCACAGCAGGAAATAAGGGTTCGGGGGTTCGCTCGGATTGTTTCGCCGAGGTTCGGCTCAATGAAAAGCCCTTAACGGTATCGTTAGAGAGTAAAGTAGAGAAGCTTTACGGGGATCATATCCGGGATTTGGCCGGAGCTACTGCCCGTACGTTCGGTTTTGACAAAGGAGAGATCGTTATTATAGATTCCGGAGCTCTCGATTTTGTTTTGGCAGCCCGTCTGGAAGCAGCCATAAAGCTTGCTACGGCTCATGAAAATGAATATTTGCCGGAAATGAGAAAGCAAAATACGCAACCAACGCAAAGAGATACATACCGTATTTCCCGTTTGTATTTACCGGGAAATTCTCCGAAATTAATGCTTAATGCGGGGGTTCATGATCCTGACGGGATAATCCTGGATCTGGAGGATTCTGTAGCACCGGAGAAAAAGTATGAAGCTCGTTTTTTGGTTAGAAATGCCTTACGAAGTCTTTCTTTTTATGGAGCCGAGCGTATGGTACGGATTAACCAGCTCCCGGAAGGCCTGAAAGACCTGCCGTTTATTGTTCCCCATGGGGTGAACGTTATTTTGCTTCCCAAATGTGAATCGGCAGAGCAGGTGGTTGAGTTAAACAAGCAGATCCGTATGCTCAGGGAAAAGCATAAAATATCCTGTGATATTTGGGTTATGCCGATTATTGAAAGTGCTCTGGGTGTGGAAAAGGCATATGAAATAGCTACTTCTTCCGATAATGTTGTAGCCATGGCGATTGGACTGGAAGACTATACGGCAGATATGGGAACAAGCCGAAGCCCGGAGGGGATGGAGTCTTTTTATGCCAGAAGCCGTTTGGTGAATGCCTGCCGCGCTGCCAATATTCAACCTATCGATTCTGTCTTTTCGGATATTGAAGATATGGAAGCGTTGAAGCAAAATGTGCTGCGCTCCAGGCAGCTTGGCTTTGAAGGCATGGGATGTATTCATCCCCGTCAGTTGCAAGTAGTAAAACAACACTTTGCCCCTTCCCGGCAGGAACTGGAAAAGGCACTAAAGATCTGGGAAGCTTTCAAACAAGCCAGGGCCGAAGGGAAAGGAGTTGTGGCTCTGGGGTCTAAGATGATCGACCCCCCGGTAGTGAAACGGGCCGGGAGGCAAATAGAACTGGCCAGGCGAGCAGGGATGCTGAAAAAAACGGATGAAGAGGAAATGTAAAATAGTACATTATGGCAAAATATGGAAAACTCACTAAAAATGCTGTGGGGCGAATTGTTCCCCAACAAATCAATGGAGAAGATCATATTCCTTTCAAAGGGGTGGGGCAGCATCGTGCTACGGGAAGAAAGTACGGGCCGCCCATTCCAAGTAGTGCTGATTATCCTGATGATGGGGATAAGCGTTTGTCTTCCCTGAAAGAAGCGCTGCTTAAAGCAGGCTTGAAAAGTGGGATGACCCTTTCTACACATCATCATTTCCGGAATGGCGATATCATGGCCAACGAGATTTTCGATATTGCAGCAGATATAGGCGTCCGGGATCTGCGTTGGTTTCCTTCCGCTTCTTTTCCTTGTCATGAACCCATAATCCAGCATATTAAGAACGGAGTGATAAACCGGGTGGAAGGCAGCATGAACGGGCCTTTGGGAAAATTTGCCTCCGAAGGAAAAATGCCCGGAGTGGGGGTGTTACGCTCTCACGGGGGGCGTTATCAGGCCGTGCAAGACGGGGAAGTGCATATTGATATCGCTGTGATTGCGGCTCCGGAAGCGGATCCATTTGGAAATGCTAACGGCGTAAACGGTGAGGCAGCCTGCGGATTGCTGGGATTCGCCCTGGCCGATGCCCAATATGCGGATAAGGTGATCGTAGTGACGGATAATATGGTCGAATTTCCTTGCATCCCCTGGCAAATCCATGGAAATTGGGTGGATTATACCGTAGAAGTTGAGAAGGTCGGCCTTCCGGAAAAAATTGTATCCGGAACTACACGAATTACGAAAAGCCCGGACCGGCTGAAAATAGCAGAATTAACCGCCCGGTTTTGCGATGTAGCCGGGATTATCCGTGATGGCTTTTCATTTCAGTCGGGCGCCGGAGGTACAGCCCTGGCCGTAGGGGAGTTCTTTGCACAAATAATGAAAAAACGTAATATTAAAGCCCGGTTTATTCGGGCCGGATCCAATAAGTATCCCGTGAAAATGCTGGAAGAAGGACTTACCGATTATATTCTTGATGGCCAAACATTTGATCTGGAAGGCGTGCGTTCGATGAGAGAAAATTTCAACCATGTCAATACCAGTCCGTTTACAAGCTATAACTATCATGGCAAAGGAAACTTTGCTTCTATGGTGGATGTGGTGATGCTGGGAGCTACGGAAGTAGATGTAAACTTTAATGCCAATGTGGCAACCCACTCCGATGGATATATGCTGCATGGCCTGGGAGGATGGCAAAATTGCCTGTTCGCTCGTAATACGATCCTTCCTATTCCATTGTTTCGGGACAGGATCCCTGTTATCCGCGATGAGGTAACTACTATCTGCGGGCCCGGGGAACTGATCGATGTTATTGTTACCGAAAGGGGTATTGCCATTAATCCTGCAAGAACGGACTTGCTGGAAAAAGCCAAAAACACTGATCTGCCTGTTAAAACCATTGAAGAGCTAAAAGCTGAAGCCGAAGAGATATGCGGAAAACCTCAGTATCCCGATCTGGAAGAGGAGATAATAGCCGTTGTTAAATGGGTGGATGGTACCGTTATTGATGCCATACACAAAGTAAGGCCCTGATGAATAAATAGTAATGAGGCCGGTCTAAAAAGGGTATATTTGATTTTCAGCGGAGGTAATAAATTTTGAGTTTTTAGACCAGACTCAGTAATTAAAGAAAAGCATGAACAAAATAAGTTTTTATTTAATTTTTCTGTTGTTATTGACACAGAATATCTTCCGCGCAGGTGCGGAATCTGTACCGGACACTGTTAGCGCAGAACAGGAAAAGCCTATACAGCAAGCCGCGGAAGAGGAAGTAACGAGCCGGGATACGTCGGAGAAGCTGGTTTATATAGTGGAAGTGAAAGAGGAGATCGCTCCGCCCGTATTTCGTATGATGCAGAAAAGTTTTGAGGATGCCCGGGAAAAACAGGCGGATCTTATCGTCTTACATATGAATACATATGGAGGTATGGTACAGGTTGCAGATTCCATGCGAACGAAAGTTTTAAGCAGTGCTATCCCGGTGGTAGTATTTATAGATAATAATGCGGCTTCGGCCGGGGCGTTGATCTCTATTGCCTGTGACAGTATTTATATGCGAAAAAGCGGAAATATCGGAGCTGCTACGGTAGTTAACCAGGGGCAGGAAGAGATGCCGGATAAATATCAGTCGTATATGCGCTCTACAATGCGTTCTACCGCTGATTCCAAAGGCCGTGACCCACGTATAGCCGAGGCTATGGTCGATTCCGATGTGCATATCCCCGGCATCATAGATTCGGGTAAAGTATTGACGTTTACGGCTACAGAAGCTGCAGAACATGGGTTTTGTGACGGAATATATGAAGATATGCCATCGGTGATCGCTTCTTATGGCTTTGAGAATTACCGTAAGCAAAAGTACGAGGCTACAGGAATTGATAAGATTATCGGGTTTTTGATCAACCCGGTTGTCAATGGCCTTTTAATTATGCTGATCATAGGCGGGATTTATTTTGAATTGCAAACCCCGGGCATAGGGTTTGCGATAATTGTAGCAGCGTTGTCGGCTGTTCTGTATTTTGCTCCGCTTTATCTGGAAGGACTGGCCGGGCATTGGGAGATACTGATGTTTATTGCCGGACTGATATTAATAGCAGTGGAAGTATTTGCATTGCCGGGGTTTGGCGTTGCAGGAGTTAGCGGGCTGGTTTTGATGGTTGCAGGCTTATCGCTTAGCCTGGTGGATAATGTAGGTTTTGACTTTTCTTTTGTCAGGGCAGATCATATTGTCAAAGCCTTTTTTACGGTGATCTTTGCGACATTCTTGGCATTACTGGGGTCGTATTTGCTCAGCGTGAAAATGTTTGCCGGAAAGTCCAAAATTTTCAGCAATTTAGCTCTTCAGGATGAGCTCACTGCTGAGACCGGCTATACCAGTGCGGATGCCACAATGTCTTCGATGCTGAACCAAAAAGGGGAGGCATATACCGTACTCCGGCCCTCAGGAAAGGTTATTATTGGAGAAGATATCTATGATGCTACGGCTGAAACCGGGTATATCGAAAAGGGAGAAACGGTGGAAGTGGTTGCTTATCATAATACCCAGCTGATCGTATCCAGGATTTTTGAGGATGAATAAGTGGCTTGTTCACTCCAGCATGTCCGGTCTTCTGTGGCGCGTTCTTTTTTCCGCTTGCCGGGAGCGCCATTCAGAAATTTTGCTGTGATTCCCGGAAAGTAGTATGTCCGGGACTTTATGCCCCCTGAATTCCAGAGGCCTTGTGTAAACCGGTGGGGCCAGAAGCCCGTCCTGGAATGAATCTGATAAGGCTGAGGTTTCATCTCCCAGTACACCGGGGATCAATCGTACGATAGCATCTGTGAATATGGCCGCAGCCAGTTCACCCCCGGAAAGAACATAATCACCCGCACTTAACTCACAAGTTACATACATATCCCGGATACGCTGGTCTATGCCCTTGTAATGGCCGCATAAAATGATCAGGTTCTTGCTGAGGGAAAGCTGGTTCGCTTTACTTTGATTAAAAGGAACACCATCAGGCGTGGTGTAGATCACCTCATCATACCCGCGCTTTTCAAGCAAATGGTCTAGTATTGCCGCCACGGGCTCAATACGCATAACCATGCCCGAACCTCCACCATATGGATAGTCATCAATGCTCCCGTAGCTGTTTACCGGATAATCCCGGGGGTTATGAAAATAAATGGCTACTTTTTGCTTTTCCCTGGCCCGCTTGATAATGGAATGATTGAAAGGCCCGCTAAACATTTCCGGGAATATGGTAATGATGTCCAGACGCATAATATTTTTTTGCAAAGATATTAATCCTCCGGTGGTTTTCGGAGGGATTTTTTCTCGCTTTGTTTTTTCTTTTCTTCCAGTCGTTTCTCTTTGACCTCCGGCGGAGGCTTTGTTTTTTTGCGCTTTTTAGCCGGGGTGAGGGCTTTTTCCAGTGTCCTGTAAAACTTTTCTATGGCGTCTTCCCGATTTTTTGCCTGGGAACGGGTCTTCTCTGAGGTGATAAGCAGATCATCGTTGCGGGTTAACATTGATGATAAATTGTTCCTTATCAAATTCTTTTCATCTTCAGTGAGCAGGTCTGACGCGCCCACATTAAAGCGTAATTCAACACGTGTACTGGTTTTGTTTACATGTTGCCCCCCCGGGCCGCTACTGCGAACAGCTTTAATATCAAATTCCTGATCCAGTTTTCGTTCAGCTAAAGAAGACATTTTCCTTAGTTTTTATTCATCAAAATTGTTGGGATATTGCCGGTAATAATTTTTGATCTCTTTTGCAACCACAGGGGCAAGCAAGAGTAAAGCGATAAGGTTGGGGATTGTCATAAATGTAATGACCATATCCACAAAATTCCAGACAATATCAATCTTTCCCAGGGCACCCAAAAAGACGAATACTCCAAATGCAAGGCGGTAGAGTTTTACATGTTTCCAGCCAACCAAATAGGCAGTAGCCTGGGAGCCATAATATGACCAGCTGATCATGGTAGAAAAAGCAAAAAGCAGAAGTGCCCCGCCTACTACATGCTCTCCCAATATCCCAAGATTTACGGCATCTAATCCTGAAGTAAATGCCGTAACCGTCATGGAGACTCCTTCTTCTCCGGAGGTCCATGCGCCTGTTGTAATTATGACTAAAGCGGTAAGCGTACAAACGATGATAGTATCAATAAACGGGCCTACCGAAGCGACCAGGCCTTCTCGTACCGGGTGCCTGGTTTTTGCTGCTGAATGGGCAATAGCTGCCGAGCCTTGTCCGGCCTCATTGGAAAAAAGCCCGCGGGCTACCCCGTAACGTAACGCAATGATAAAAGCAGCTCCCAAAAATCCACCTTTAGCTGCTGTTCCGGTAAAAGCATCCGTGATGATGATGGAAAAAGCCCCGGGTATAGCCTGGTAAAAAGCAGCTAAAATAATTAGGGCACTTAATAAATAAAAGAAAGCCATAAAAGGAACTAACCGGGCCGTAACTTCTGCAATTCTTCGAATACCACCCAGGATCACTAATAGGACTAAGCCTGTTGTCACCCCTCCGGTTATCCAGGTGGCTATATTGTAATTGGAATGTAAAATATCTGACATGGAATTTGACTGGGCCATATTCCCGGTTCCGAATGAGCATAAAACTGTGGCTCCGGCAAAAATTATGGCAAGCCATTTTGCATATTTCCCTAACCGCTGCTTTAAGCCATATTCCATGTAATACATAGGCCCCCCGGCCACCGTGCCGTCTTCATGCGTCCCACGGAAACTCTGGGATAAAGTGCACTCTACAAACTTGAGCATCATCCCGAAAAAACCCGTTATCCACATCCAGAATATGGCTCCCGGACCCCCGTAATAGATAGCTAAGGCAACTCCTACAATATTTCCTGTGCCAACCGTGGCCGAAAGGGCAGTGGTTAATGCCCGGAAATGATTGATGTCTCCGGTATCTTCTTTCCTGTCATATTTGCCGCTGATAATCCCTATGGCATGACGAAAACCCGTTATCTGTAGAAATTTGAAACGAAAGGTAAAGTAAATGCCCGTGGGAACCAATAAAAAAAGCAAT